>NZ_JBLODY010000024.1:0-54421 GCF_047785625.1 Solidesulfovibrio sp. C21 | reverse complement strand
CCATCTTCACTCTCCGGCCTCGCGCCCGCCAGCCCCTCCCCCGCCCGGCCAAAGCGCACCGGATGGGGGGTCCGGGGGGCGCGCTCGCCTCCCGGCGGGGTCTGGGGCAGAGCCCCAGCCGGCCTCCGGAGGCAGAGCCCCAGCCGGCTTCGCTCGCCGTCAGCCAGCCCTACCCCAACGTCACGACGCCGTAGTTCTTCTTGCCCTTGCGCAGGATGAGCAGGTCGCCGCCGAGAAAGTCTTCGGCAACGAGGGCCCGGTCCTCGGAGGGGACACGTTCGTTGTTGAGGTAGATGCCGCCGGCCTTGATGTCCTTGCGCGCCTGGGAGTTGGACGGGCACAGGCCGATGTCGGCCAGGAGCTTGGGCAGCGGCGGCACATCGGAGAGCGCGTCGAAATTGAGTCCCGGCGCGGCTTCCAGGGCGGCCTTAAGTGTCCACGGGTCCACGGCGTGGAGATCGCCGCCGCCGAAGAGCGCCTCGGTGACGGCCTCGACCTTGGCCAGCTCTTCCTTACCGTGGATCATGGCGGTGGTTTCGCGGGCCAGACGCTTCTGGGCGGCGCGCAGATGCGGCCGCTCGGTGGTCTCCACGGCCAGGGCGTCGATCTCTTCCCTGGGCAGGAAGGTGAAATAGCGCAGGAAGTTGCAGACGTCGCGATCGTCGGCGTTGATCCAGTACTGATAGAAGGCGTAGGGCGAGGTCAGCTCGGGGTTGAGGAAGATCGCGCCCTTTTCGCTCTTGCCGAATTTCGCGCCCGAGGCGGTGGTGATGAGCGGAAAGGTCAGGCCGTAGACGGTGTTGCCGGTCTTGCGGCGGATGAGTTCCAGGCCGGCGGTGATGTTGCCGAACTGGTCGCCGCCGCCGATCTGGAGCGTGCAGCCGAGGGTGCGGCTTAAGTGCTCGAAGTCCATGGACTGGAGGATCATGTAGCTGAATTCGGTGTAGGAGATGCCGGTCTCCTCGCGGCCGATGCGCGATTTCACCGAATCCTTGGCCATCATGTAGTTGATGGTGAAATGCTTGCCGATATCGCGCAGGAACTCGATAACGGACATGGGCCGGGTCCAGTCCAGGTTATTGGCCGGCGTGACCTCGCCTTCGACGCCGAGGCGGGCGAAAAAGGCCATGGCCTGGGCTTTGATCTTCGCGGCCGAGGCGGCAATGGTTTCGGCGGTCTTGAGCTGGCGTTCCTTGTCCTTGCCGCTGGGGTCGCCGATAAGCCCGGTCGCGCCGCCGAGCAGGAAAAGGGGCTTGTGCCCGGCCTTGGCGAAGCGGGCCAGGGCCAGAAGCGGCACGAGGTTGCCGATGTGCAGGCTGTCGGCCGTGGGATCGAAGCCGCAGTAGAGCACGCGGCCCGGGGTGTCGAGGTGTTCGCGCAGTCCGGCGTCGTCGGAAGTCTGGTGGACGAGGCCACGCCAGGAGAGTTCGTCGAAGATGTTCAAGGCAGGTCCTTTTGGGTTGTCGGGAATCGCGCGGAAAATCAGATGTCCTTGCCGGGGATCGGGGCGACCGGCTTGGCCGTTTCACCGGTCTTGGGACCGCGCAGGTACGGCTTGACGCCGCTGATGCGTTCGAGCTGCGTCAGCGTGTCCGGGGTCTTGTTGTAGACGTCGACAAGCACGTTGAGAAAAAACTGCCCGTTCTTGATGTCGGTTTCGATGCGGCAGTCGAAACCGTTTTTCTGCAGCTTGTTTTTAAGCGCCTCGGCGTTCTGGTATTTGCTAAACGAGCCGACCTGATAGGTATCGTGGGGACGTTGCCAGTCGTAGACCGTTTCATCGCCGCAGCCGGCGAGGGTCGAGGCAAGAATGAGGGCCGTCAGCACGAGGATGCGCAGCATGGGTATCCTTATGGTTTTTTGCCGCCGCCGCGACGTTTGGCGTCGTTGTATTCGATGACCTCGGTGCGGCCGTTCTGCTTTTCCGTAACCAGCATGAGCTTGTCGCCGTCGACATTGATGCTCACCAGGCGTGAACATTTATTGATGTTCGGGGTGACGAGGGAGGCTTTGTCGGCCCCCACGGTCACGAGGTCGAAGGTGATGGGGCACTCGGCGTCGCCGACGCCGTGGCGCAAGAGGAGCGCGTCGTAGCCGTCGGCCGGGTCGCCCACGCTCATGTAGGACTGGGCGGTCAGGGACGCGTCCTGGGCCTGATGGATGACCTTGCC
This sequence comes from Solidesulfovibrio sp. C21, assembly GCF_047785625.1. Taxonomy (NCBI): domain Bacteria; kingdom Pseudomonadati; phylum Thermodesulfobacteriota; class Desulfovibrionia; order Desulfovibrionales; family Desulfovibrionaceae; genus Solidesulfovibrio; species Solidesulfovibrio sp. C21. The sequence goes on along the minus strand of NZ_JBLODY010000024.1, from coordinate 52,250 downwards.
GCCAAGCAGAATGGAGGAGGACGCGCCGTCGCGCACCACTTCCAGCGGCCCGGCGACGGTCATGTAGATGGCCATGCGCTCGGGAGCGGCCAGAGCCGCGCCGGCGGCGAGGACGACGAACGCGGCGGCCAGGGCCAGGGCATGAAGGCGTCGGATCATGGCAGGTTCCTCCGGTTGCGGCGGCGCTTACGCAAGCCGCCAGGCAGCGATAGTTACGACCTTGCCCGTGGCCGCGTCAACATCCAGCAGCGCGCCTTGCATTTCCGGCGGCGTGCGGGCCACGGCAAAGCGGACGGGCAGCCCGGTCAGGTAACGGGCGATGACTTCCTCGGGGTCCATGCCGATGGCGGAGGCGGCCGGCCCGGTCATGCCGCAGTCGGTGAGCGTGGCCGTGCCCCGGGGCAGAAGCTGGGCGTCATTGGTCTGGACGTGGGTATGGGTGCCGAGCACGGCGCTGACCCGGCCGTCCAGGTAGTAGGCCAGGGCCTTTTTTTCCGAGGTGGCTTCGGCGTGGAAATCGACGAGCCGCAGCGTCACGTCCGCGGGCATTTTGGCCAGGATGGCGTCGGCGGCGCGAAAGGGGCAGTCCATGGCCGGCATGAACACGCGCCCGAGGAGATTTATGATGGCGAAGGCGGGGCGGTCGTGCGGCCGATACACCCTCCAGCCGCCGCCCGGCGCGCCGGGCGGATAGTTGGCCGGGCGCAGCAGGCGGTCCTCGGTCGCGAACACCGGCACGAGGTCCTTGTGGCGAAAGATGTGGTTGCCGCCGGTCAGGACGTCGATGCCGGCCTCGAGCAGCTGCCGGGCCGCCTTGGCCGTCAGCCCGAGGCCGCCCGAGGCGTTCTCACCGTTGGCGATGACCAGATCGAGGGAAAGATCGCGCCGGATCTGGCGCAAGCGCTCGAAGACGATGCCCCTGCCCGGCCGGCCGACGATATCGCCCAGAAAAAGAATGCGCATGGGGCGGGCCGCTCCCTTCGGCCAGGGGTCAGAGCATTTCGTCCGCGTCGGCGGCCGCGCCCGACAGGGCGCTGGGAACGGGCGTGTCCAGGGGCGGCGGCGGGCCGCCGCATTTGCGACACCGCAAAACAAAGGGGGCGCGGATGCGCCCCCGACACAAAAAAACGCCTATTTGGCGAACCCCACCGCCCGCTTCTCGCGGATGACCGTGACCCGGATCTGGCCGGGATAGGTCAGGTTGTCCTCGATGCGCTTGGCGATGTCCTTGCACAAGATAAACGTCTTGTCGTCGTCCACGTTCTCGGAATCGACCATGACCCGGATCTCGCGGCCGGCCTGGATGGCGTAGGCCTTGGACACGCCGTCGAAATCGGTGGCCAGGTTCTCGAGTTCCTCCAAACGCTTGACGTAACTCTCGAGGAGCTCCTTGCGGGCCCCGGGCCGCGCGCCGGAGAGGCTGTCCGCGGCCTGGACCAGGGTCGCCAGCACGGATTTGGGCGGCACGTCCTCGTGGTGGGCCTGGATGGCGTGGAGAATGTCGGCCGGTTCCCCGTACTTCTTGGCCAGGTCCGCGCCGATGAGCGCATGGGGGCCTTCGATCTCGTGGTCCACGGCCTTGCCGATATCGTGGAGCAGTCCGGCCCGCTTGGCCCGCTTGACGTCGAGGCCGAGTTCCGCGGCCATGATGCCGGCCAGGGAAGCCACTTCCAGGGAGTGCTGGAGCACGTTCTGGGAGTAGCTGGTGCGGTACTGGAGCTGGCCCAGCAGGCGCACGAGCTCGGGATTGATGCCGTGGACGCCGGTGTCGAAGGTGGCCTGCTCGCCGATCTCGCGGACCTTCACGTCGAGCTCCTGCTCGCACTTGCGGACAATGTCCTCGATGCGGGCGGGGTGGATGCGGCCGTCGGTGATGAGCCGCTCCAGGGCCATCTTGGCGATCTGGCGTTTGAGCGGCGAAAAAGCGGACAGGATGACGGTCTCGGGCGTGTCGTCGATGATGAGGTCCACGCCGGTGGCGGCCTCCAGGGCGCGGATGTTGCGGCCCTCGCGGCCGATGATGCGGCCCTTCATCTCCTCGGACGGCAGGCTCACGGCGGTGACGGTCTGCTCGGCCACGAAGTCGCCGGCATAACGCTGGATGGCCAGGGCCAGAATCTTCTTGCCGCTTTTGTCCGCCGTTTCCTTGGCTTCGGTCTCGATCTGGCGGATCATGCGGGCGGCCTCGTGGCGGGTCTTGGACTCGATTTCGTCCATGAGCCGCTTTTTGGCCTCTTCCATGGTCAGCCCCGAAATCTCCTGAAGCCGTTTGTCGTGCTCGGCGGCCAGCCGGGTAAGCTCCGCGCCCTTCTCGTCGAGCTCGCGCTCCTTGGCGGTCAGGCGCTTTTCCGTGGCCAGCATTTCGGATTCCTTCTGGACGATCAGCTCCTGCTTTTCCTCCAGGCGCTCGCGGCGACGCAGCACCTGATCCTCCTTGTCCTCCACGGAAGCGATCTTGTCGCGGAAGTCCTTTTCCAGCTCCTGCTTTTGGCGGAACAGTTCGTCCTGGGCGGCCAGAACGACTTCCTTCTTATGGGCGGAGGCTTCCTTGCGGGCTTCGTCCAGGATGCGGTCGGACAGGGTTTTGGCTTCGTTGAGGGTTTTTTGGGAAATCCATTTGTCGAGGTAGTAACCGGCCGGCAGACCGAGTCCCACGCCCACAATCCCCATGAATATGGTCGAGAATTCCATAGGTTCTCCCGAAGCGGGGAGAGGAAGGGACTCGAATAGCAAGGGAGCGGATTTTTTCAAATCCGTGAGACGGCCTGCAGCATGCCGCAAAGGGTATGGCGCGAATCCAGGAGGCTTGCGAGCGGAATTTTTCCCCGCCGGCACACTTTGCCTGGTTTATGTAAAAGCCCCGGAGCGCCGTGTCGTCAATTCTTTTGAACCTTGGCAACCAAGGCGGACGCCCCTGTTTGACCTTCAGGCCACCCGGTCGCAGCCGGGCACGCACACCAGCCACACGTCGCGGCATCCTATTTTTGAGTATCGGCTCAAAAATAAACTAACAATCACGCACACTCCAGGGAACTTTCCAACAGCCGCCCATGGCGGCAATCAATCTATCTTTGTCAGCAGCGCTCCGACCCGGGTTTCGAGGTCGTCGAGCCGCTGGTTCGAGATGAGCACATCGTCGGCCAGACCCAAGGCGACATAGGCCAGCAATTTCTCCTTACCGAGAGTTTTCCCGCCCGCCTTCAACATGTTGTTGCAGCGTTGCTCCACCAGTTTCCTGGCGGACTCGACGCGCTGTGCTTGCGCGTCTGTCTTGAAAGACAGCTCAAAGCCCAAAATGGACACATTGTAACTGGGCATCGACACCCCGCAGCCGTCCCGGCGGATGTGACGTCAATCGGGAGGTTACGGCTCCAGTTCTACCTGAAGCTTGGCCAGGAGTCCGTCGATCCTATCGGCCACAGCCTTCTTTTCATTGGAAAGCGTGGCCACCTCGGCCCGAAGCGTCGCGTTTTCCTCTTCCAAGGCCTTTTTGAGGGCCACAAGCTCTTCCACGCGTTGCTCAAGCGTATCGAAAATGTCCATGGCTGTTTCCTACGCCCGAATAGTCCCGAAATCAAGCCGCCATCCTACTTGCGCGGTTTTGTCACCTGTCTGCCGCGTCCCAGGGCCAACGCCCCGCCCGGCACATCGGAAGTAATCACGGAACCGGCCCCGACAAGGGCCCCATCGCCGATCGTCACGGGCGCGACCAGGGCGCTGTTGGAGCCGATGAAGGCATGGGCGCCGATGACGGTCTGGTGTTTGTGCACTCCGTCGTAATTGCAGGTGATGGTGCCGGCCCCGATATTCGCCTCGGCCCCGACGGTTGTGTCGCCGAGATAGGTCAGATGGCTGGCCTTGGCCCCCGGGCCCAGGGTCGATTTCTTCATTTCCACGAAATTGCCGATCTTGGCCCCTTCGAGAAGCACCGCGCCGGGACGCAACCGGGCATAGGGACCGACTTGGCAGCCGGCCGCCACGCGCGCGTCCTGCAGGTGACAAAAGGAATGCACGGTGACGTTAGCACCGATTGCGACATTGGCGAGGACGCTGTGTGAAAAGACCGTGGCCCCGGCCGCGACCCGCGTATCACCGTACAGCTCCAGCGGGCCGCACAGTTCCACCCCGGGGGCGAGGGCCACACGCGGTCCGATGCGCACCGCCCCGGCCGCCCGGATGACCACGCCGGCGTCGAGATGGCCGTCGACGATGCGACGACGCAGCGCTTCCTCGGCCGCGACCAGTTCACGCGGGCTGTTGATGCCGAGATAGGCCGGGTCGTCGCCCCGGTTGACGGCCAGGACGGCAAGCCCCGCCGCCGCGCCAAGGCCCACCAGATCGGTGATGTAATATTCGCCGCTCTTGTTGTCGTTGCGCAGACCGGCCAGCAGCGGCGCGACCGCCTCCAGGCGCAACAGATACACGCCGGCGTTGATTTCGCCCGTGGCCGGGCCGTCACGCGACACGTCGTAATCCTTGGCCTCGACGATGCGCACGCCCCCGCCCTGACGCACCACCCGGCCATAGGCGCCGGGATCGGGCAGTTCGATCGACACGAAAGCGACATCCGCCGCCGCGCCAAGGGCTTCGGTAACGAACGCGCCAAGGCTTTCGGCCGTGACCAGCGGCGCGTCGCCGTTGGCCACCAGCACATGGCTGTAGCCCGCGTCCAAAAGGAGCGGCATGGCCACGGACAGCGCATGGCCGGTGCCGAGCTGCTCGGCCTGGAGCACGAACCGGCCGGCCAGGTCGGGAAAGGCGGCCTCGACCGCCTCGGCGCGGTGTCCGATCACCGTCAGCACGCCCTCGCCCAGAAGCGTGGCCAGGGCCTGTTCGCCGTACCACAGCATGGGCTCGCCAAGCAGGGTCTTGAGCACCTTCGGGGCATCGCTTTTCATACGCGTGCCCTTCCCCGCCGCCAGAATCAACGCGCCAATGCGCTTGTCCATGAAAATCTCCCAAACGCCATCAGAAGATATGCGTAGGCCCCGCGCCCTCCGGCGCGGCCGAAAAAGGAAGCCCGGCAACCGGCCCTACGCGCCGGGGTGGAGTCCCAGACCGCTTTTGCCCAGCTCGTGCAGCTTGATGCGCATGACCGACCGCTCCAACGCCGACCTGGCCCGGACGTAATCGATATTTTCCCGGCGTTCGAGAGCCAGCCGGGCCTCCGCCCTTTCCCGGGCCCTCTTGGCCCGGTCCACATCGATTTCATCGGGCAGTTCGGCTGCTTCGGCCAAAACAAGGACCTTGTCAAAGGCCACGTCGGCAAAACCGCCGGAGACGAACACCGTGTGCACCACCCCATCAACGCGAAACGAAAGGTAGCCCACCGCCAACGACGTGAGAAACGGGATATGCAGGGGCAGCACGGTAAACGCGCCCGCCGTGCCGGCTCCGGTCACGGAGGCGACTTCCTGGCCGAGCACCAGCCTGTCCGGCGTCACGATTTCAAGCAACAGTGATTTCGCCATGTCTTTCCTTTTGTTCCAGTCCGACCGCCCTCAATCTACCAGGAAAACGACGAGGACAAAAGGAGCGTACAGGCAACAAAAAACGGGCGCGGCCTTTCGGTCGCGCCCGTGTTGCATTTCGTGTTCCGTCCGCGGCTAGTGGGCCGTGGACGGCGAAGTGCCGGCGACTTCCCGAACCTTCATCCGATAGAAGGCCCGCTGCATGGAAGCCTGCGCTCTGGCGAAGTCGACTTTTTCGCGTTCGCGTTCCAGACGCTGCTTGGCCCGTTCCTGGGCCTTGCGCGCGCGTTCCACATCGATGTCCTCGGGGCGCTCGGCCACCTCGGCAAGGACAGTCACCTTGTTCCCCGAAACCTCGGCAAAGCCGCCGGAAACGAAGACATAGTGCGCCTTTCCGCCGACCTTGTACATCAGGCTACCGATGCCAAGGGCGGACAGAAACGGGATGTGGTTGGCCATAACGCCGAATTCGCCAAGCAGACCCGGCGCGCCCACATACTCCACGTCCTGGGACAAGACGAGCTTGTCCGGAGTGACGATTTCAAGGAGGAGTTGGGCCATGGCGGTTAACCCTTCGTGGCCTTTTCAACGGCCTCGTTGATGTCGCCGACCATGTAGAAGGCACCCTCGGGAATCTCGTCGTGCTTGCCTTCGATAATTTCCTTGAAGCCCTTGATGGTGTCCTCAAGCTTCACGTAGCGGCCTTCCTTGCCGGTGAACTGGGCGGCAACGAAGAACGGCTGCGACAGGAAACGCTGGATCTTACGCGCCCGGGAGACGGTGAGCTTGTCCTCGTCGGAGAGCTCGTCCATGCCCAGGATGGCGATGATATCCTGAAGGTCCTTGTACTTCTGCAGGATCTGCTGGACTTCGCGGGCCGTGGCATAGTGCTCGGCGCCAAGAACCAGCGGGTCCAGGATGCGCGACGTGGAGTCGAGGGGGTCCACCGCAGGGTAGATGCCGAGCTCGGCGATCTGACGCGAAAGGACCAGCGTGCCGTCAAGGTGCGAGAACGTCGTGGCCGGCGCGGGGTCGGTCAAGTCGTCGGCGGGCACGTAAACGGCCTGCACCGAGGTGATGGAACCCTTCTTGGTGGAGGTGATGCGTTCCTGCAGGGCGCCGAGGTCGGTACCCAGGGTCGGCTGGTAGCCGACCGCGGAAGGCATACGGCCAAGGAGGGCCGACACTTCGGAACCGGCCTGGGTGAACCGGAAGATGTTGTCGATAAACAGCAGCACGTCCTGGCCTTCCTCGTCGCGGAAGTACTCGGCGCAGGTCAGGCCGGTCAGGGCGACGCGGGCACGGGCTCCAGGAGGCTCATTCATCTGGCCGTAAACAAGGCAGGCTTTGCCCAGAATATCGGCTTCTTTGAACTCGTTGTAGAGGTCGTTGCCCTCACGGGTGCGCTCGCCGACGCCCGCGAAGACCGAGAGGCCGCCGTGGTGCTTGGCGATGTTGTTGATCAACTCCATGAGAATAACGGTCTTGCCGACGCCGGCGCCGCCGAACAGGCCCATCTTGCCGCCCTTTGGGAAGGGGATCAAGAGGTCGACGACCTTGATGCCGGTTTCGAGCAGCTCGATGCTCGTGGACTGGTCCACAAAGGACGGGGCCGGGCGGTGGATCGGCCACATGGCGGCGGCGTCAACCGGACCCATCTCGTCGACGGGACGACCGACGACGTTCAGGATGCGGCCCAGGGTCGCCTTGCCGACCGGGACCGTGATGGGCAGGCCGGTGTCCTTGGCTTCCATGCCACGCACCAGACCGTCGGTGGAGTCCATGGCGATGCAGCGCACGACGTTGTCGCCGAGGTGCTGGGCCACTTCGACCACGAGGTCCTGGGCGTAGGGGTTGTTGGGGTTTTTGATTTCGAGAGCATTTAAAATGCTCGGCAGTTTGCCCTCAGGAAATTCGACGTCGAGAACGGCGCCGATGACCTGAACGATTTTTCCGACATTTCCGCTTGTCGCGCTCATTGTATGGTGCCCCCTTGGTTATCCCTTGAGTGCTTCGGAACCGCCGACGATGTCCATCAGTTCCTTGGTAATGGCCGCCTGCCGGGCCTTGTTGTAGACCAGGGTCAGCGAGCTGACGAGGTCGTCGCAGTTCCTGGTGGCATTGTCCATGGACCGCATCCGGGCAGCGTGCTCGCTGGCGGAGGTGTCGAGCAGCCCGCGGTAGATCTGGACATTGATGAACCTGGGCAGGAGTTCGGCAAGCAGGCCCTCCACCGACGGTTCGTAGATGTACTCCGCCTTGGGCCCGACCGGCTCCGTCGCCTCTCCGCCGGCCTCGGCCGGGGACAGGGGCAGGACCGGAAGCAGGGTGGCTTCCTGCCGGGCAAGGCTGATGAACTTGCCGAAAGCCATGATCACTTCGTCGTAGGTCCCGTTGACAAATCCGCCGATAACCTCGGCGCCGATGCGCGAGGCAAGGGTGAAGTCAAAGGAATTCATCTCGTTGACATAGGCGGCGACGGTCTCGAACTCGCTGTGCCGGAAGGAATCGCGGCCCTTGCGTCCGATGCACAGGAGTTTGACCGTCTTGCCTTCGGCCGCCTTGGCCCTGGCGACCTTGAGGACCGCCGAGACGATGTTGTGGTTAAACCCGCCGCAAAGGCCACGGTCCGAGGTGATGGCGACGATAAGGACCGTCTTCACTTCCTCCCGGGACTCGAGCAGCGGATGCACCGTATGGTCCGCTCCCTTGGCCAACTCGCCGAGCATCTCGTAGAACTTGTCGGCGTAGGGGCGAAACCGCTCGATGCGCGCCTGGGCGTTGCGCAACTTGGCCGAGGCCACCATGTTCATGGCCTTGGTGATCTGCTTGGTCTTCTTGACCGCAGTTATCTTAACCTTGACGTCTTTGAGCGCAGGCATGGCTCCCCCTTTAGGCCTGTCGTGACGTTGACAAAAACACTTTGCTGTTTTCGATCAACGCGCGGCTAGGCCTTGAAGCCCTTCTTGAACTCTTCGATAGCCGCGCCGAGCTTGGCGATAAGGCCGTCGTCGAGTTTCGCCTTCTCCCGGATCTCGGCCAGGATGTCGCTCTTGGCGTTGTGGAAGTACTCCTGCATCGCGACCTCGAACTGGCCCACGCCCTCGACGGGCACTTCGTCCATGAAGCCGCGGGTGCCGGCGAAAAGCGACACGACCTGCTCTTCAACGGTCATGGGCCGGTACTGGGGCTGCTTCAGGAGTTCGACCATGCGCACGCCGCGGTTCAGTTTCAGCTGCGTGGCCTTGTCCAGGTCGGAACCGAACTGGGCGAAAGCGGCCAGTTCGCGGTACTGGGCGAGGTCGAGACGCAGCGTGCCGGCGACCTGCTTCATGGCCTTGACCTGGGCGGCGCCGCCGACGCGGGAGACCGACAGACCGACGTTGATGGCCGGACGGACACCGGCGTTGAACAGGTTCGGCTCGAGGTAGACCTGTCCGTCGGTGATGGAGATGACGTTGGTCGGAATGTAGGCCGAAACGTCGCCCGCCTGGGTTTCGATGATGGGCAGGGCGGTCAGCGACCCGGCGCCGAGCTTGTCGGACAGCTTGGCGGCGCGCTCCAGCAGACGGGAGTGCAGGTAGAAGACGTCGCCCGGATAGGCCTCACGTCCGGGAGGACGACGCAGCAACAGGGACATCTGGCGGTAGGCCACGGCCTGCTTGGAAAGATCGTCGTAGATGATCAGGGCATGGCGGCCGTTGTCGCGGTGATACTCAGCCATGGTGCAGCCGGAGTAGGCGCTGATGAACTGCAGCGAGGCCGGCTCGGAAGCGGTGGCCGAAATGATGGTGGTGTAATCCATGGCCCCGTAGCGGCGCAGGGTCTCGGCGACCAGGGCGACGGTGGACTTCTTCTGGCCGATGGCCACGTAGAAGCAGTGCACGTCCTGTCCCTTCTGGGCCAGGATGGCGTCGAGGCAGACGGCGGTCTTGCCGGTCTGACGGTCGCCGATGATCAGCTCGCGCTGCCCGCGGCCGATGGGCGTCATGGCGTCGATGGCCTTGAGGCCCGTGTACATGGGCTGGTGGACCGACTTCCGGGCGATGATGCCGGGGGCCTTGATTTCGACCTCGCGGGTCTCCTTGGCATCGATGGGTCCCAGACCGTCGATGGGGTTGCCCAGAGGGTCGATGACGCGGCCGGTAACGGCCTCGCCGACGGGCACCGAGAAGATCTTGCCCGTGCGCTTGACCGGGTCGCCTTCCTTGATGTGGGTGTCCTCACCGAGAAGGGCCACACCGACGTTGTCCTCTTCCAGGTTGAGCACCAGACCCATGACCCCGCCCGGGAACTCCAGGAGCTCCATGGCCATGGCGTTTTGCACGCCATAGACGCGGGCGATCTGGTCGCCGACGGACAGCACCGTGCCGGTCTCGCTCATTTCCACGCGAGACTCGTAGTTTTGGATCTGCTGTTCGATGATCTGGCTGATCTCTTCCGCTTTAATTTGCATGGCCCTACTCACCCCTCTTGATTTGTTCTTTCAATATTTCAAGTTGGGCGCGAAGGCTCGCGTCCAACACCTTGTCGCCGACCTTGAGGAGCACGCCGCCGAGGATGGCGGGGTCGACGGCAAAGGACAGCACCAGCTTTTTGCCGGATTGCTTTTCGAGTTTGGTCTTGATCTGGTCCTGCCGCGTGTCAGCCAGGGCGTACGCGGTGACGAGCTGGCCGCGCAGCACGCCCTCGGCCTCGTCCAGAAGCGACCGGTAGTAGGCGGCCACCTCCAGCACGAAGGGCAGGCGCTCCTTGTCGGCCAGGAGCGAAAGGAAGTTGACGACACTGGGCTTAAGGCCAAGCTTGCCCAACACCCCGGCCAACACCGCCTTCTTGTCCTCGGGGGCGATGACGGGATTGGCGAAGACCTTAAGCAGGTCCGGGGACGCCTCAAGGACGGCGGCGAAGGCTTCCAGGTCCTTGCCGTACTCCGCCGGGGCTTTCTTGCCGGCTTTCTTGGCCAGCGCGAAGAGCGCCTTGGCGTAACGGCGCGCGACGATGTTGCCGGTCAATTGAACACCACCTTTGTTAAGTATTCATCCACAAGCTTTTCCTGGTCCTTGGCCGAGAGCTTTTTCTCCAGCATGGCGGACGCGGCGGAAACCACGGACTCGGCCAGTTCGGCGCGAATCTGCTGCACGGCCACCTTGGCCTCGGCCTCGGCGGCGGATGCGGCCTGGGCCTTGATCTGGGCGGCCTTGGCTTCGGCGGCGGCGACGATGGAGTCGCGCAGGGCCTCGCCCTGACGGCGATACTCCTGCTCGATGGCGGCCTTCTCGTCGGCCAGGTTGCTGATCGAGGCCTCGATGTCGGCCAGACGCTTGGCGGCGTCGGCCTTGCGCGCATCAAGGTCGGACAGCTGGTTTTCAATCTGCTGCGTGCGGCCGCGGAAGAAACCCACGATCTTCTTGCCGGCCAGCTTGGCGATCACGCCGAAGACCAGCACGAAGTTGACCACACGAAACAGGAAATCCTTCCAGTTAAGCCCGTGATGCGCCGCTTCCGCGCCGTGTGCGGCCTCCCCGGAGGCGTAGGCCACAGCGGCCACGCCGAGCACCAGGACAACGGCGGCGATGAGGTGGAGCTTTTTCAATTGAACCCTCCCTTTCCTTGAGAAATCCACGTGAACCCCCGAACCTAGGCCGCGAGCACCTTGGCCACTGCCTTGGAAGCAAGACCCGAGATCTTGGTCGAAAGCGTCTTTTGCGCCGTTTCGGTCTGCACGGCGATGTCGCCTCTGGCCGCTTTCAGCGTTGCGGCAGCCTCGGCGGCGGCGGCGTCGAGCATATCCTTTTCCTGGGACAGGCCCTCGTCCTTCATGGCCACACGCTGCGCCGTGGCGGCCTGGCGCGCCGCATCGAGGGCGGCCTCATAGTCTTTGAGCTTGGTATCGGCGGAAGCGGTGAAGGAGTCGATGCCGTCCACCTGGGAGGCGATGAAATCCGCACGCTTTTTGAGCATGCGACGGATGGGCCCGATGAGGATGACGTTAAGCAGGATCAGGATGAGCAGAAAATTGACGAATTGGACGAAAAACGTTGCGTTTAGGTCAATCATCGGCACCCTCCGGGAGGTTGTGAAAATTTTTGCAAAGTCAGCAAGCGGCTGTAGCGGATTTGGGCCAGCCTGTCCAGCCCTTTTTGCCAAAAAGGGGAACCGCCATGCGGCTCAAAAACCGCACAACGCCTGTTTTTTCCGACCTATACCCCTGTGGCGCATCCTCGCCGCCCGTCAGCGCCGCCGGACCGTTTCCGTGATCCGGGCGAACATCGTTCGGCCCGCCCATGACCACCTCGCCATCAAGGCGCCCGCCTTCCTCCAGGGACATGGCCGGGGCGCGCACCGAGCCGGTCAGACGCCCGGTTGCGTGCACAGCGACCAGGACCGAGGCCGTGACCTCGGCCGCGACCACACCGCCGCAGACCAGCCGGCCGACCTCGAGCCGCCCGGTGACCCGCGCGCCTTTCCCCACGATCAGGGTCCCGGAAGAGACGATCTCGCCTTCGAATGTCCCGTCGATGCGCACCACGCCCTCAAAGGCCAGTCGCCCGACAAAGGACGTACCGGCCCCCAAAAAGGCGTTGATGTCGTGCTTGCCCACGTCGGTCCTCCGGCTGCCGGCGAGGATGGACTTCCCCCCGTGCGCCGCAAGACCCCATCCGCTAGCCCTTCTTGAATAAAAAGCGCCGCATGGAGACGTTGACGACGATGCCCACGAGGGTGAAGTTCACGATGGTGGCGCTCCCCCCGTAGCTGATAAACGGCAGGGGGATGCCAACGACCGGCATGATGCCGAGAACCATACCCATATTGATGAGGATTTGCCAGAAGAAATAGAAGAAGACCCCGGCCGCCAGATAGCTGCCGAAGCGATCCTTGGCGTTTCTGGCCGTGACGTAGAATTGCAGCAGAAACAGGCAGAAAAGGGTCAGAAGCGCGATGGCCCCGACAAAGCCCCACTCCTCGGCGAAGACCGCCACGGCGAAGTCGGTGTGCTTTTCCGGCAGGTAGCGCAGCTGGCTTTGCGTGCCCTCCAAAAAGCCCTTGCCCCACATCTGCCCCGAGCCGATGGCGATCTGGGACTGGATGATGTGGTAGCCCGCGCCCAGCGGATCGCGCTGGGGGTCGAAGAGCGTCAGGATGCGGCCCTTCTGGTAAGGTTTGAGAAAAAACCAGCCGCAGGGAATGAGGATCGGCCCGGCGATGGCCAGGGTCTTAAGGACCGGCCCGGTGAGCCCCCGGTAGAGGATCAGCCCGCACACCAAAAGGAGTACGTTGAGCCCGGTGCCGAGGTCGGGCTCGACGATGATGAGCCCGGCAATGGGCAGGGATACGGCCAGAATACCGGCCAGATCGATCCAGCCTATGCGCTCCGAGCGTTTGGAGAGGATTTTGGCGGCCAGAAGCAGCATGGCGATCTTGGCCAGTTCGCTCGGCTGGAAGGCGTACCCGCCGATGGGCAGCCAGCGCTTGGCCCCGGACACGGTCTTGCCGAAAACGAGCACCATGACCAGCAGCACGGCCACAAAGATGGCCAGGGGCCAGGCGATGGTGGCCAGGTGCTTGTAGTCGAAAAGCACCATGGCCAGCATGCAGCACAGCCCGCCCAGGCCCCAGATGAGTTGCTTGTTGTAAAAAGGCTGCATGGACAGTTCGTCGCCCATGCGAAAGCCGCTGGCCGAGTAGAGGTTGAGCACCCCGACCCCGAACAGCAGGGCGGTCAGGCCGAGCAGGGGCCAGTTGACGCAAAAAACCAGACGGCGGTCGAACGGCATGAAACGTCCTTACAGAGCGGTCTAATCCGGAATCTCACCCGGAGCGGCGACTGGTTCGGGCTCAGGGGCCGGCGCCGCGGCGGCGGCCCGGGCCTTTTTGGACGGGGCGGGACCGAAAAGATCTTCGTAAATCCTGCGCTCGATGGGGCCGCAGATCTCGCCGCCATGTCCGCCGGCGTGCTCCACGACGCAGACCACGACGTAGGTCTTGCCGTCCTTCTTGCCCCAGCTCGCCATCCAGGCGTGGTCGCGCTGTTCATAGGGCATGAACTTGCCCTTGATCCGCACGTCGGCGTTGACGAGCTTGACCACCTGGGCCGTGCCGGTCTTGGCCCCGGTCACGACATCAGGGCGGAAAAGCGACTTGCCCGTGCCACGTTCGACCGTGGCCACCATGGAGTCGACGATGAACTGGCGGTCGGCTTCCTTGAGCGGCAAGGCGGCATCCACCCGGGGGGCCTCGGTCTCCACCAGCTCGGGCTTGCGCAGCTTGCCGTCGGAAACCAGGGCCGACAGGTAACGGGCGATCTGTAGCGGCGAGGTCAGCACGTAGCCCTGGCCGATGGAGGCGATGACCGTCTCGCCCCGGGACCAGGCCGCGCCGAAGCGCTTGCGCTTCCATTCCTTGGAGGGAATGAGCCCGCCCTTCTCATGGGGCAGGTCGATGCCGGTGCGGGCGCCGAACCCGCTGGCCAGGGCGTAGTCGTGGATGCGCTCGATGCCCATGCGGTCGCCGAGCTTGTAGAAATAGACGTCGCAGGAATGGACCAGGGCGTCCCTGAGCGCCAGGGAGCCGAAGCCCGATTTCTTCCAGTCGTGGAACTCCCGGTTGCCGACTCGGTAGGCCGGCGGGCAGCTCACCACGTCGCCGGGCTTGATGAATCCCTCGGACAGGCCGGCGGCGGCCATGAGCAGCTTGAAGACCGAGCCCGGCGGATACACGCCCTGGGTCACCCGGTTCTGGATGGGGTGGCGGGGATTGTCGCGCAACTCCTTCCATTTGTCCGTGGGCACGCCGAGCACGAACAGGTTGTTGTCGAAGCTCGGCTCGCTGACCAGGGCCCGGATCTTGCCCGTATCGGGCTCCATGACGATCAGCGCCCCGGCCTGGCCCTCCAGGAGCTTGGCGCAGGTTTCCTGCAGCTTAACGTCGATGGCCAGGGTCATGTCCTTGCCGGCCTGGGGCGGTTCCAGGATCTGCTCGTTGTGCTGGCGGCCAAAGGCGTCCACCTCGACCTGCTTTTTGCCCTTGGAGCCGCGCAGCACATCCTCCAGGGCGTATTCCAGGCCCTGCTTGCCCACGGAATCGCCGAGCGACAACTCGGGATTTTTCTCCAACTCCTGCTCGTTGGCCTCGGCCACGTAGCCGAGCACGTGGGCCATGAGCGGCCCGGTTGGATAGGAGCGCTTCTGGCGGATGACGATGTCGAGGCCGGGGTAGAACATCTCGTTGGCCTCGATGCGGGCCAGGGCCTCGTAGGGCAGGTCGGTGATGAGGATCAGCGGCTCGAAGGGCTTGACGCGCTTTTTGCCGCGCCGGAACGTCTCGGCCAGCGTGGCCTTGTCCACCCCCGTCCATTCCGAAACCTTGGCCAGGGTCCCGGGCACGTCCTCGCAGTCCTCGCGCACCAGCCCCAGGGCGAAGGAAGGTTCGGACACGGCCAGGGGCACGCCGTTTTTGTCCAGGATGCGGCCCCGGGCGGAATTGATGAGCACCTGCCGCAGCTGGTTGTCCCGGGCCATCTCCGCGAACTTGGTCCCCTTGTGGACCTGCAAATACCACAGGCGCAGGGTGAACAGGCAAAAAAGGCCCAATACCAGAAGCTGGATCAGGACGAGCCCGGACCGGGGGGCGTGTTGCTGGGGCGCTTCGCTGTCAAGCCGCATGGGGAGTATCCGGAAGGTAACGGTGGATCAGGTAGATAAGGCCCCACTCGACGGGGAAGATCAACGCTTGCATCACGCTTTCCATGAGCAGTCGCTCCAGGGGGACGGTCCAGTCCAAAAGCAGGGCCATGAGGTTTATCAGCACGAAATGCATGGCCCCCAGACACAGCCCCACGATGAACATGAAAAGGAAATTGCGGGCCTCGAAGAGCCAGTGGCCGAAAAAGTACAGGCCGGCCAGCCCGCCGTACCACAAAAGGCCCGCTCCGAAGGCCAGGCTGCCGGTCCCTTCCTGAATGAAAAGCCAGGCCAGACCGAGCCAGATGGGCACCGTCCACTTCTCTTCCTGCATGGCCAGGATAAGGCCGGGGGCCAGAAAGTCCACCCCGGGGATGGTGTTTTCCAGCCAGACGCCGCAGACGGTGAAAAGCACCCAGAAGACGATGCGGCCCGGGTTCATTGGCCGGTATGCCGGGGCGCTTTCCGGCGTTTCTTGCGCTCGCCCCGGTCGGCGGGGGCGGCCTCGTGCTTTTGCCCGTCGGCGGGGGCGGCCTTGACCGCCTGGGGCGCGGGAGCGGGGGCGACGTTTCCCTGGCGCGCGGCCGCGGCCGGTGTCTGGGGCACGGCGGACGGCTGGGGCGCATCGCCGGGACGGGCGGCCGGGGCGATGGCCGCCGGCGACTTGGGATAGCGGGCCGCCTTGTCCGCGGCGACGGAACCGGGCTGGTTCGCGGCGGAAGCCCGGAACAGCAGGGCCACCTCCTCGAGCCGCAGCGGATCGAACAGCGGCGCGGCATGGATGAGCTGGAAAAGCGAGGCCCCGTATCGGCCCACGGACGTCACCCTGGCCACGGGCACTCCCTTGGGAAAAATCTCCTCCAGGCCCGAGGTGACCAGGATCTCTCCCTCTTCGATGGGCGTGCCCTGGGGCACGTACTCCAGGATCAGTTCATGGCCGGGCCCCTCGCCCTTGAGGATGCCCTGGGTGCGATTGGTCTGGGAAAGCACGGGGATGCGGCTGTTGGGGTCGGTGATGAGCAGCACCGTGGCCGCGCTCGGGGAATAGCGCAGCACGCGCCCGACCACGCCTTCCGGCGAGACGACCGGGGTGTTGGTGGTCACGCCCGAAGCGCTGCCCTTGTCGATGAGGAACGTTTCCAGGGCGGCGTTCGGTCCCAGGCGATGGGAAATGACACGCGCCCCCTGGCGCGTCCAGTCGCCGGGCGGAGTCATGGACAACAGCCGGTGCAGGCGTTCCACTTCCGAGGCGTTCTCACGAAGCCTGGACAGTTCGTCTTTCGCGGCCGCAAGCTCCTGAAGCAGCTGGTCGTTCTGCTGCCGGATGCCCACGAAATACAGATAGCGGGTCCAAAACGACGCCACCTGCCCATGCACCCACTTTCCCGGGGCCAGGACCCACCTGGCGAACTCCAATCCGCTATGGCTCGCCAACGTGTCGACGTAGCCTGTCCGGATGTTCCAGGTAAAAAGGCCCAGATAGAGAAAGAGGACGATGAGCAGGCCGATCGCGATCCGCTGGGGAGACGGTTTAATCTATCGTGACCTCCCTTAGCACATTCAGGTTGTCCAGGGCCTTTCCGGACCCGAGGACAACCGTCGAAAGGGGATCCTCGACGACGGTGATGGGAAGGGAGGTCTCCTCGCGCAACAGCTGGTCGAGGCCGCGCAAAAGCGCCCCGCCGCCGGTCAGGACGATGCCGCGGTCCACGATATCGGCGGCCAGTTCCGGCGGCGTCTGTTCCAGGGCGATACGCACGGCCTGCACGATGCTCTCCACCTGTTCGGAGATGGACTTCTGCACTTCCTCGGCGGTGATGGTGATATTCTGGGGAATGCCCGTGACCAGGTCGCGGCCCTTGACCTCCATCTCGCCGGAACTGGTGGAGTGGTGGGCGGAGCCGACCTGGATCTTGATCTGCTCGGCCGTGGATTCGCCGATGAGCATGTTATATTTGCGCTTGACGTACTGCATGATGGCTTCGTCCATCTTGTCGCCGCCCACACGCACGGATTTCGAATAGACCACGCCGGAAAGGGAGATCACGGCCACCTCGGTGGTGCCGCCGCCGATGTCGACCACCATGTTGGAGGTCGGCTCGGTGATGGGCAGGTTGGCGCCGATGGCGGCGGCCATGGGCTCCTCGATGAGGTAAACCTCGCGGGCGCCGGCGCTTTGGGCCGATTCCTTGACGGCGCGCTTTTCCACCTGGGTGATGCCGGTGGGCACACAGATGATGATGCGCGGCCGGACCAGTCGCCTGGAATTGTGCACCTTGGAGATGAAATGGCGCAGCATGGCTTCCGTAACCTCGAAGTCGGCGATGACGCCGTCCTTCATGGGCCGGATGGCCACGATGTTGCCGGGGGTGCGCCCGAGCATCCGTTTGGCCTCGAGGCCGACGGAGAGCACCTTGTTGCCGCCGCGAGGGTCCTTCTTCACCGCCACCACCGACGGCTCGGACAGCACGATGCCCTTGCCCTTGACGAACACCAGCGTGTTGGCCGTTCCCAAGTCGATGGCCAGATCGTTGGAGAACAGGCCCAATATACGATCCAAAATCCTGGACATAGCGCCTCGCTTGCCGCAAACTCGGCTCTCGTGATCTCGTAAACGCGTTGTGTTTGCCGATTCGCACCGCGTTGTCAACGGTTGATTTTCCGCCCCGGCGACCGGCCATGACCCAGCGTTACAATACCCTTTCCCAGGCGTACCGGCGGCTTTTCGGCCGCCGTGCCAAAAAAATACCGCTCGATGCGGGCAGTTCCTGCCCAAACCGCGACGGCGCGATTTCCCGCTCTGGATGCCTGTTTTGCAATGCGGCCGGGTCGGGGACGGGTTTTTACCATAAAGGCTTCGGGCTCCGGGCGCAATGGGACAGGCTCACCCCGCCGGCCCGGGGACGCGGTGAGGCCCTTGTCGCCTATCTCCAATCTTTTTCCAACACCTACGGCCCGGCGACGCGGCTGGCCGGGCTGCTTGGCGAACTGTGCGCCCTGCCCGGCGTTTGCGGGCTGTGCCTGGGCACGCGGCCGGACTGCCTGGACCCGGAAAAAATCGCCCTGCTCGCCGCCGTGCCCCTTCCCTACGTCTGCCTGGACCTGGGGCTGCAATCCGTGCGCGACGAGACGCTAAAGCGCATCAACCGGGGCCACGACGCGGCCTCCTTCGCCGTCGCGGCCAGGCTTGCGGCCGCGGCCGGGCTTTCCGTCACGGCCCATCTCATGGCCGGACTGCCCGGCGAATCGAACGCGGATTTTTTCGCCGCTGTTTCCTTTATTAATGATCTTCCCGTCACCGGGGTGAAATTCCACAATACCCTGGTCGTTGCCGGCGCGGGGCTGGCGGAGCTTTTCGCCGCCGGAGGCTACGTCCCGCCAGAACGCGATACCTATGTCGCGGCGGTCGCCGAGGCCATCGCCCGGCTGCGGCCGGACATCGTGGTCGAACGCCTAAACGCCGATCCCGCGCCCGGGGAGCTCGTCGCCCCGGCCTGGGCCGCGGACAAGCGCGGGGTGCGCGAGGCCATCGCCGCCGCCCTCGAAGCCGGCGACATCCGACAGGGCTGCCGCTACGACGCGGTGTCGCCCTGACGACCCCTGGCGTCCCAAGGCGGCATCGCGTACAGTTCTCCCATTGATCTTTCGGCAGCGTCGCATCCCGTGAAAAGTTTTTTGGAAGGGGTCCGGGGGAACCTTTTTTTCAAAAAAGGTTCCCCCGGCCGCCGGAGGCTCCCGCCTCCTCCCCCACCACACTCCGGAGGCACACACACCATGACCAGCCCCAGCCTGACCGAAACGTGCGTGGCCGCGCCGCTGGCCCTCGGCATCGAGTGGCGCGGCGGCGAGATCATCAAAATGCGTCTCATGTGGTCCGAGGGACAGGAGCCGTCCCTCGCCAGCCCGGCCGGCGAGGCCTTGCAGGCCGCGCTGACCCGCTATGTGGCCGGCGAGGAGCCGGACTGGCCCGAGTTGCCGCTTTCCTGGCGGGGCGTATCGGATTTTTCCCGGCAGGTGCTGACCGCCCTGACCCGGGTTCCCCTGGGGCAAAAAGTCAGCTACGGCTGGCTGGCCGCCCGGGTGGGCCGGCCCAAGGCGGCCAGGGCCGTGGGCCGGGTCATGGCCCAAAACCCCTTTCCGCTGCTCATCCCCTGCCACCGGGTGGTCGGATCGAGCGGCGCGCTGGTCGGATTCGGCCCAGGCCTTAAAATGAAGCAATATTTGCTGAAACGCGAAGGAGCCTGACCGCCGCAGGGCGCGATTCCCCGGGAGGAACAACGCATGAGGACCGCACATTGGGGCCGGCTGGCCATCGTGTTGGCCGCCATCCTCCTTTCGCCGGGGCTTCGGCCCGTTTGCGCCGCCGAGCGCCCCTCCTTTTCCGTGGATGCGCCCGGGGACGCCACGTACGCGCAGCACATCGTCGCCCTGTGGGAAAAGACCAAGCCGACGCTGCGCGAGGATCTGGCCGCCAATCTGCCGGACGCCGAATATCTGCGCCTGGGCAAAACCATGCGGGCCGCCTGGGTCAATCTCCAGGTCCACGGCTCACTGCACCACGCGGACAAGCGAGGCAGCGGCGTGGCGGACACCAGGGATGACACGCTCGCCGACCTCGTGGGCAAGATCATCGAGCTCGTGGACGACGTCTACGGCTGGCCGCCGGACACGCCCCGGGAGCGGGAGGACAAGCGCCAGGCCATGCGCAAGAGCCGGCTGGAATACAAGATCAAGCGGTTCGACGCGGTGCTGCGATCCGCCAACGTCAACTAACGACCCCGGCGGCGACCGAGCCGCCCTCTTGTAAGGATACGCGATGTTTACGGGACTGGTGATGGGACTTGGCCGCGTGGCGGCCATGGACGCGCGCGGCGACGAGACGCGCTTTCGCATCCAGGCGCTTTTCGACCTGGACAACATCGTCATCGGCGAATCCATCGCCGTCAACGGAGCCTGCCTGACCGTGGAGACGGCCAAGGACCGGGAATTCACCGCCTACGCCTCGGCCGAGACGCTGTCCAAGTCGGGCCTCGGCAAGCTCAAGCCCGGAAGCCAGGTCAACCTGGAACGCGCCCTGGCCCTTGGCGACCGGCTCGGCGGCCATCTGGTGTCCGGGCACGTGGACTGCCTGGCCAGCGTGGAATCGGTGACGCGGCTCGGCCAGTCCGTGCGCTACAAGATCACCTTTCCCGAGGAATTTTCCCAGTTCGTGGTGCCCAAGGGCTCGGTGGCCCTCGACGGGGTGAGCCTGACCGTCAACGACTGCGGCAGCGGCTTTCTCACGGTCAACGTCATTCCCTCGACCCAGGGCGCGACCACCATCGCCGCCTGGAAGCCCGGCGTATCCCTCAATATGGAGACGGACATGCTGGGGAAATACGTGCTGCGCATGCTCGGGCCCTGGCAGGAAGCCACGGCCGGGAAGGCCTCGAACATCACGGAAGACTTCTTGAAACGACACGGATTCTGATCCCCCGCGCCCATCTGGAGGACCTCATGAAAATACGTATTGCTTCTTTGCTCGTCCTTATCCTGCTTTTTCCGGCCGCAGCCCTGGCGGCCGCCGACTCCGCCGTGACCGACGCGGAGAAGCCGGCCGTAACCGCCGCCAAGGCCTGGCTCGGGCTCAACGACGCCGGCGATTACGGCAAGAGCTGGCAGGAAGCGGCGCCCTTTTTCCAGGCCGCCGTCACGAAAGAAAACTACGTCAAGGCGCTGTCCGCCGCTCGCAAGCCGCTCGGCGCCCTCGCCTCCCGCAGCCTCGCCCGGGCCGAGAGCAAGACCTCCCTGCCCGGCGCTCCGGACGGCGCGTATGTCGTGATGGCCTTCGACGCCCGCTTCGCCAACAAGGAAAGCGCCGTCGAAACCGTGACCTTCGCGCGCCAGGCCGACGGGACCTGGCGCGCGGTGGGCTACTACATCCGGTAGCGCCTAGTTCACGAATTCCCGGTCGATGACCACGGCCATATCCGGCGCGGCCGGAATCACCTTTTCGCGCACCAGAAAATCCGCCGTGGCGGACAGGCTTTTCACGATGCCGTCGTCCAGGCGCAGCCTGTAGACATGCCGAGCCAGCGCCGCCTTGGTCGCGGGCAGCGGCAACCCGGTCTGCGCGGCCATGATCCGGGCCGTCTCCTCGGGATGGGCCGCCGCATAGGCTGCGGCTTTTTTGAGCGCCGCGAAAAAAAGGGTCAGGGCCTTCTTGTTGGCCGCGACGTACTTTTTGCGGGCCAGCAGCATGATCGGATACTCGTTGCCGAGCCCGGACAGGTCGACGAGCTGGCGCGCGCCCTTGGTTTCGGCCACGGACGGCGTGGGCTCGCTGGCGGCAAAGGCATCGATGGAGCCGGCGAAAAGCGCCTCGGTCATGGTCGGGGGTGAAAGATCGATGATTTCCACCGACCCGGCCGGAATGCCCGCCTTGTCGAGCGCCGCCAGCACCCCGCCGTAGGTGGAGGTGCCCTTTTTGACGCCGAGTTTTTTTCCTTTGAGATCGGCCAACGTTTGAAGCGGCGAATCGGCCCGGACCATGATCCGATGGCGTCCCTCGCCCGTGGCGTGGCTGGCCAGCATGACCATGCCGGAAGCGCGCGCCGCCATGATGAGCGCCGCCGTGTCGCCCATGGCCGCGACATCCGCCGCGCCGGAATAGAGCGCCTCGGAGCAGGCCGGTCCGCTGGAAAACTGCAACGGCTTGAGGTCGAGTCCTTCCTGCTTGAAATACCCCTCGTGCAGGGCGATGATCGGCATCACGCTGCCGATGCGGTCCTGATAGGCCAGCCGCAACGAGGGATCTCCCCCGGCCAGGGCCGCGCCGCACGACATGAGCATGGCCAGAGCCCAAAGCGCCGCCGTCGGCATCCATCCCCGTTTCACGATTTCCCCTCCTCGGTCGCGGCCGGCGTTTGCAACAGACAGGCCCGCAACGCGTGCCGCAACCGCGCCTCGAGCCCCATCACCTCCCGCCCGAGCCGCGCGCGCGGCCGGGGGATGTCCACGGAAACCTCTTCGACGCAGCCGCCGCCGGGGCGCGGCATGACCAGGACACGGTCGCCGCAGTAGGCCGCCTCCTCCACGCTGTGCGTGACGTGGAGCACGGTGGCGCCGGTTTCGGCCCAGATGGCGAGCAGTTCGTCCTGCAACCGCTCGCGCGTGGGCAGGTCCAGGGCGGAAAAGGGTTCGTCGAGCAGCAGCACGGCCGGCGAAAGCGCCAGCACCCGGGCGATGGCCACCCGCTGGCGCATGCCGCCGGAAAGGGCGTGGGGATACTTGCCGGCATGGCCGGAAAGCCCCATGCGGGCGATCTCCCGGCTAACGGCCGCTTCGAGCGCCTCGCCGCGAAGGCCCTGACGCCGCAGGCCAAAGCCCACGTTGCCGGCCACGGTCAGCCACGGGAAAAGCGTCGCTTCCTGAAAGACCACGGCCCGGTCCGGACCGGGACCGGCCACAGGCCGGCCGCCGCAAAGCACCTTCCCCCGGCGCGGCGCGAAAAATCCGGCCACGAGGTTTAACAGCGTGGTCTTGCCGCAGCCGCTCGGTCCCAGCACGCACAGCCACTCGCCCGGCGCGGCGAGCAGGGAAAAATCGGCCAGCACCGGCCGGGCCGGTATGCCTCCCGCCCCGTACCAATGGGTCACGGCCTTAAGGCGTACGACGGCCCGCGCCTCCCCGTTCACGGCCGCTCCCGGTCCAGGGACCAGCGCCGCACGGTCACGGCCTCCAGACGGCCGAGCAGCACGCCTTCCACGAAAAAGCCGATGGCGCAGATGATGACCAGACAGGCGAAGGAGGAAAGATAGTCGAGGGTCCAGCGGGCCTGGATGATGGAATAGCCAAGGCCGGTGCCCGCGCCGACGACCATCTCGGCCGCGACCAGCACCCGCCAGCCCGTGCCGCAGCCGATGCGCAGGCCGGTTAGGACCATGGGCAGGGCGGCCGGCAGGAGCACCCGGAAAAAAAGCGCGTTTTTCCCGGCCCCGAGCATCCCAGCCGCGCGCACCAGCGCCGGGTCCACGCCCCGGATGCCGGAGAGCACGCCCACGGCGATGGGGGCGAAGGCCGTGGCCGCGATCATAAAGACCGTGGCCGCCGGGCCGATGCCGAAGGCCAGGATGGCCACCGGAATCCAGGCCAGGCCGGGCACAAGCAGGAACAGGCGGGGAATCTGGCCGGCGGCGGCCTCGAACAACGGAAACCGCGCCGCCAGCACCCCGTAGGCAATGCCGCCCGTGGCGGCGAGCCCCAGCCCGGCCAGCCAGCGGCCGAGACTGGCCCGGACATGGGTGAGGATGCCGTGGCCGCTTAATGGCGCGCCGGCGAGCAGCTCAAAGAGCCGACGGCAGGTCTGCAACGGTGTGGGAAAAGGAACGTCTCGCAGGGTGGAAATGGCTATTGCGACAATTTGCCAAACGGCCAATAGAACGCAAAGACCGATAAGACCTACAAGAAAACCCCGGATATCCCCGGGGCCAAGCCGCTTGCCAAAGGGAAACGCCATCCGACCTCAAGAGCACAGCATTCCGTCACAGACCGTATCGCTGGCGACAGGCGCGAAGCACACCGCCGTAACAGATCATTGCATCATGGCACACGTCCAGGCAGCTGGTCAATTGCGACGCCGGCTCCGGGCGGGACTGGACGGCCGGGCCGTCAGCCGGTATTGGGGCCGCACCACGTTGCTTCGGGAGGTCCCATGCCCATCCGTTTTCACAGCCCCTGCGTGTTCGTGCGCGACATGACGGCCGCCCGCGCCTTTTATGAAGAGGTGCTGGGCCAGACGCCGACCCTGGTTCTCGAAGGCTACGTGGTCTACGCCGGATTTGCCCTGTGGCGGGCGGATACGGCCGGCAGCCACATATTCGGCGACGTCCTGGCCCTGCCGGAGGGGCCCCTTGGCCGGGACAATTTCGAACTCTATTTCGAGACGGAAGAACTGGACGGGGCCTTTGCGGCGGTCGCCGCCCGGACCGCGCCGCTGTGCGCCGTCACCGAACAGCCCTGGGGCCAGCGCTGCTTCCGGGCGCGCGACCCGGAAGGGCACATCGTCGAGGTGGCCGAGCCCATGGAGGCGGTGGTGCGACGCATGGCCGCCTTGGGCCTGGACGAAGCGGCCATAGGCAAGGCCACGATGATGCCGGCGGCCTTCGTTCGCGCCGCGCTCGGCTCCTGAGGCGGCCCGGCGGGAAAATCCTCGCCCTTCTTGCCTTGCCAACCCCCGTCGCGTAGATTATCTCCCCCTTGGACCCGGCTCGGCCGGGTCTTTGGTCTTTTCCACAGGGGCCGGCCGCACAGCTCCCAACGAGGTATATCCACAATGCGCATCAGCCCAATCGAGGAAGCCATCGAGGAAATCCGCTCCGGACGGATGGTCATCCTCGTCGACGACGAAGACCGCGAAAACGAAGGCGATCTCACCATAGCCGCTGAAAAGATCACCCCCGAAGCCATCAATTTCATGGCCACCCACGGGCGGGGACTCATCTGCCTGTCGCTGGCCCCCGACCTGGTCGACCAGCTCGGGCTGCCCATGATGACAAACGACAACAAGTCGCCGTTCGGCACCGGGTTCACCGTTTCCATCGAGGCCAAGGTCGGCGTGTCCACGGGCATCTCCGTTTTCGACCGGGCCACCACCATTCTGACCGCCGTGGCCGAGGGAGCCGGTCCCGACGACCTGGTCACGCCGGGGCACATCTTTCCCCTGCGGGCCAAGGAAGGCGGCGTCCTCGACCGGGCCGGCCAGACCGAGGGCTCGGTGGACCTGGCCCGGCTCGCCGGGCTCAAGCCCGCCGCCGTCATCTGCGAAATCATGCGCGAGGACGGCAACATGGCCCGCATGCCGGACCTCCTGGAATTCGCCGAAAAGCACAACATCAAGATCGCCACCGTGGCCGCCCTCATCCGCTACCGCATGAAGTACGGCCGGCTCGCCGTGACCAAGGTGGCCGAGGCCGGGCTGCCCACGGCCTTCGGCACCTTCCGCGCCCTGGCTTTTACGGGCAGCGAGGATAAAAAGACCCACATCGCCCTGGTCAAGGGCGACATCCACCCGGACGAGCCCGTGCTCGTGCGCGTGCACAGCGAATGCCTGACCGGCGACGTGTTCGGGTCGTTGCGCTGCGACTGCGGCAACCAGCTCCACGAGGCCATGCGCATGATCGAGGCCGAGGGCAAGGGCGTCATCCTCTACATGCGCCAGGAGGGCCGGGGCATCGGGCTGGCCAACAAGATCAAGGCCTACGCCCTCCAGGAGCAGGGCCTCGACACCGTGGACGCCAACCTGAAGCTCGGCTTCAAGGCCGATCTGCGCGAATACGGCACCGGCGCCCAGATCCTGGTGGCCCTTGGCGTATCCAAGATGCGGCTTATGACCAACAACCCGAAAAAGATCGTCGGGCTCGAAGGTTACGGCCTGGAAGTGGTGGACCGGGTGCCCATCGAGACCTGCCCCTGCGCCGAGAATACCTGCTACCTGACCACCAAGCGCGACCGCATGGGGCATCTGCTCCATCTGCCCGATCAGCAGGCGGCCAAAGAGTAGGACGGCTTTATTCCGCAATCCCCAAACGGGCGGCCCCCGCCCGGGAGAATCGCCATGCAGCACGTGACCACCATCGAAGGCCAGCTTGACGCCAAAGGCCTCAAATTCGCCATCGTCGCCGGCCGTTTCAACGATTTCATCACCGAGCGCCTCGTGGGCGGGGCCATCGACTACCTGACCCGCAACGGGGCCGACCGGGCCGACCTCACCATCGTGCGCGTGCCGGGCGCATTCGAGATTCCGCTGGCCGCCAAAAAGCTGGCCGCCTCCGCCAGGTACAACGGCGTGATCTGCCTCGGCGCGGTCATCCGCGGCGCCACCCCCCATTTCGAGTACGTGGCCAACGAGTGCGTCAAGGGGCTCGCCCACGTCATGCTCGAAACGAACGTGCCCGTGGGCTTCGGCGTCCTGACCGTGGACACCCTGGAACAGGCCATCGAGCGCGCCGGCTCCAAGGCCGGCAACAAGGGCGTTGAAGCCTCCGCCGCCGTCCTCGAGATGGTGCGGGTTATGGAGCAACTCTAACCCATGCCTGTCGCCGCCCAAACCGCCATGTCAGAAAAAGCCTCCCCTATGTCAGAAGAAGCCTCCCACAACGGGGACAAGAAGCCCGTTTCCCGCCGCAAGGCGCGCAAACAGGCCTTCGAGTGCCTCTACGGTCTTATTTTCGAATCCGCCGCCGACGAACGGTCCCTGCGCCGGGTCTTTGCCCGCTGTCCCCACGACGTGGCCGAAGGCGAGGACGGCTCGGGCCAGGATTTCGCCTGGGAACTCGTCTCCGGCGTCTGGACCAACCAGCGGGAACTGGACGCGCATATCGTGCGCTTTTCCAAGAACTGGAAGCTTTCCCGCATCGCCAAGGTGGAGCTGACCATCCTGCGCCTGGCCGTCTACGAGATCCTCTACCGGTCGGACATTCCGCTGCGCGTGGCCTTAAACGAAGCCATCGAGCTGGCCAAACGCTACGGCGACGAGAACTCCCGCAACTTCATCAACGGCATCCTCGACGCCATCGCCAAGGCCGTTGACAACGGGGAATTCGAAATCCACAAGGATCTCTAACCTGCACTGCGTCCACGCCGTCGTGCGTGTCCCACAAGCGCCCATCGCCAAGGAGCATTTCCCCATGAGCAAGTACGTGCCCGAGGACGTCGAGAAAAAATGGCAGGCCATCTGGGAGGAAGGCGGCCACTTCAAGGTGGAGGCCGATCCCTCCCGGCCCAAGTACTACGTCCTCGAAATGTTCCCCTACCCCTCCGGGCGCATCCACATGGGGCATGTGCGCAACTATTGCATCGGCGACGTGGTGGCGCGCTTCAAGCGCATGGAAGGCAACAACGTCCTGCACCCCATGGGTTGGGACGCCTTCGGCATGCCGGCCGAAAACGCGGCCATCAAGCACAAGCTGCACCCCGCCGCCTGGACGCTCTCCAACATCGAGTCCATGCGCACGCAGATCAAGCGCCTTGGCTATTCCTACGACTGGCGCCGGGAGCTGGCCACCTGCCATCCCGACTACTACGTCCATGAGCAGGGCTTTTTCCTGAAGCTTCTGGAAAAGGGCCTCGTCTACCGCAAGTATTCGCCCCAGAACTGGTGCGAGACCTGCGGCACGGTGCTGGCCAACGAACAGGTCATCGACGGCTGCTGCTGGCGCTGCGACCAGCCGGTGGTGCAAAAGGACCTGGAGCAGTGGTTTTTGCGCATCACGGCCTATGCCGAGGAATTGCTCGACGACCTGGACAAGCTGGTCGGCGGCTGGCCCGAGCGCGTGCTCACCATGCAGCGCAACTGGATCGGCAAGTCGGTTGGCGCGGAACTGACCTTCAAGCTGGCCGAGCCCGTCGACGGGGCCGATTCCGTCACCGTCTTCACCACCCGGCCGGACACGCTTTTCGGGGCCACCTTCATGAGCCTTGCCGCCGAGCATCCGCTGGTGCCGAAGCTCATTGCCGGCAAGCCCCAGGAAACGGCGGTCAACGCCTTCGTCGAATCCGTGCGCAACATGGACCGCATCGTGCGCGGGGCCGACGACCTGGAAAAGGAAGGCGTTTTCACCGGGGCCTCCTGCATCAACCCGGCGACCGGAAAGCCCATCCCCATCTACGTGGCCAACTTCGTGCTCATGGGCTACGGCACGGGCGCGGTCATGGCCGTTCCGGCCCACGACCAGCGCGACTTCGAGTTCGCCCGCAAGTACGACCTGCCGCTTAAGGTCGTCATCGCGCCCGAGGGCGAAACCCTCGATCCGGCGACCATGGAGGCCGCCTACAGCGATCCGGGCAACCTCGTCGATTCCGGCGAGTTCACCGGCCTGCCAAACGAAGAGGCCAAGGGCAAAATCATCGACTGGCTGGCCGAAACCGGACGCGGCACCAAGAGCGTCAACTACCGGCTTCGCGACTGGAACATCTCGCGCCAGCGCTACTGGGGCGCGCCCATCCCGGTCATCTACTGCGACAAGTGCGGCGTGGTGCCGGTGCCGGAAAAGGATCTGCCCGTGGAGCTGCCGCGCGACCTGTCGCTTTTGTCCGACGGCCGCTCGCCGCTTCCGGTCTCCAAGTCCTTTACCAACGTCGCCTGCCCGATCTGCGGCGGCCCGGCCCGGCGCGAAACGGACACGCTCGACACGTTTTTCGAATCCTCCTGGTATTTCATCCGCTACGCCTCGGCCAGGGAAAAGGACCGGCCCTTCGATCCCGAGGCCACCAAGTACTGGCTGCCCGTGGACCAGTACATCGGCGGCATCGAGCACGCCATTTTGCACCTGCTCTACTCGCGCTTTTTCGTCAAAGCGTTGCGCGACCTGGGCTACCTCTCCTTCGACGAGCCCTTCGCCCACCTGCTGACCCAGGGCATGGTCATCAAGGACGGCTCGAAAATGAGCAAGTCCAAGGGCAACGTGGTGGACCCCGACGATATGATCGCCAAGTACGGGGCCGACACGGTGCGGGTGTTCATCCTTTTCGCCGCGCCGCCGGAAAAGGACCTGGATTGGAGCGACACGGGCATCGAGGGCGCGTCGCGGTTCCTTTCGCGGCTGTGGCGGCTGGTGACCGAGGAGCTTGCGGCGGTCCTGTCGCCGGTCGCGGCCTGCGCGCCGGCCGGGGAACTCGGCCAGGGCGGCCTGCCGGAACTCTTCGCCGAACTGCGGCGTCGCGAGCACGCCACGGCGGCCAAGGCCGGGGCGGACATCCGCGAGCGGTTCCAGTTCAACACCGCCATCGCGGCGGCCATGGAACTGGTCAATTTCCTCTATGCCAACGTGGAGGCGCTTCGGGCCGAGCCCAGGGGGGCCAAGGCGGTCTCCTCGGCCGTGGCCACGCTTTTGGCCATCCTTTCCCCCATCGCGCCCCACATCTGCGAGGAGCTGTGGCAGCGGATCGGGCACGGCACGCTACTCATCGACCAGCCCTGGCCGACCCACGACCCGGCCGCCCTGGTCACCGACGAGGTGGAAGTGGTGGTGCAGGTCAACGGCAAGCTGCGCGGCAAGGTGTGCGTGGCCCGCGACGCCTCCAAGGCGGACCTGGAAAAGGCGGCGCTGGCCGACGCCAACGTGGCCAAGCACCTCGAAGGCAAGACCGTGCGCAAGGTCATCGTGGTGCCCGGCAAGCTGGTCAACGTGGTTGTCGGGTAGAAAACGAGCGAAGATACGTGCGAGAGGGGGACCTTTTTTGGCAAAAAGGGTCCCCCTCTCGCGCTCTCCCCTCCCAAAAATTTTCAATGGTTACGCGTGATCAATAGAGTCCATAGTCAGCCTCCTTGCCGCCGGCCAGCAGTCATCCGCCCTTACGGAATGATCGCCGTCAACACGTAGACCCCGAAAATCACCAGCAGCACCGCGCCCTGCAAGATCGTGGTGCGCCCGGTGCCGAGCGACAGCACCGAGACGAAAAGCGACAGGATGAAAAGCACCGTCGCCTTCATGTCGATGCCGAGCGCCAGCGGCATGCCTGTTATGAGCGACACCAGGGCCACGGCCGGAATCGTCAGGCCGATGCTGGCCAACGCCGACCCCAGCGCCAGATTGAGGCTCGTCTGCAACCGGTTGCAGTGCGCCGCCCGCACCGCCGCCGTGCCCTCGGGCAGCAGCACGATGGCCGCGATAATCACGCCGACGAAAGACGTGGGCGCGCCGATGGCCTCCGTCACCGCCTCAAGGGTCGGGGCCAGCGCCTTGGCCAGAAGCACCACCGCCCCCAGACAGCCGAGCAGCAGCCCGGCGGCGAAAAACGCGCCTCGCGTCGACGGCGGCGCGACATGGACGTCAGCGCCCGCGCCATCGCCCTCGGCCAGAAAATAACGGCGGTGCCGCACATTCTGGACCAGCAGAAAGGTGCCGTAGAGGATCGCCGAAACAATGGCGATAAAGACAAGCTGCGCCTTGCTGTAGACCGGGCCGGGCACGCTCGTGGTGTAGTTGGGCAAAATCAGCGTCAAAACGGAGATGGCGACGAGCGTCGTCAGCGCGGCCCGCACGCCGTCGGCGCGAAAGGCCTGCTCCTTGTGCAACACCCCGCCCTCGAGCAGGCACAAGCCGACAATGGCGTTTAAAATAATCATGACCGCCGCGAACACCGTGTCCCGCGCCAGCCCCGAGGCATCCGGACCGCCGGCCACCATGAGCGAAACGATGAGCGCCACCTCGATGATGGTGACCGCGACCGCCAGCACCAGGGACCCGAACGGCTCACCCACCCGATGGGCGACGACCTCGGCATGGTGCACGCCGGCAAAGACGCTCCACAAAAGCCCGGCCATGAGCACAGCGGCATAGACGGAGCCGCCAAGGCCAAGCAGCACCCCGGCCAAAAGCGCCCAGGCGACAAGCGGAGCCGCCACCGTCCAACGTGGAAACAGGCTGGTTTTCGTCATAACCAGCCTGTAAACCACGCCGCAGCCTTTTGGCAAAACGCTTTTGCGAAAAATTGCGGGAGACAGCCGTCAGGCTTGCCGTTTTACCTGCTCGCAGGCAACAGCGGCTTTGTTTCCAACCGGCAAAGGCGCTCCGGAGCCGGACGCCGACGCGGAAAAACGCAGCCGCAGCGGCGCGCCGGTCAGCACCGAAAAAAGCCTCGGCACATACACCGCCAGCCCCCAACCAAGCATCGAAAGCCCCACAATGGCCGCAAGCCCGACCGAAGGATAGGCGACAAGCTGGCCCAGCGTGGACGCCGGCTGCCACACCCGCATGAGCAAGGCCTGCAAGACGGACACCGTGGGCTCATGGGTGAGGAACACGAAAAAGCTCATGGCCGCCATGCGGTGCAACATCCGGCTGCCCTTGACCCACCGCTGGCGCGAGATGCACCAGAACGCGGCCACGCCCACGATCTGGTACGCCTTGTTGAGGCCTGCCTGGGCAGGCGCACCGAGCCCGAGCCACGGCTGCAATCCGAGCACGACGAGAAAGCCGACGAACAGAGGCAACACATACCTGTCCCAACCGGCCGTATCGCGCAGGTTGACCCGCATCCTGACCAAAAGCCCGCCGGCGTAAAAGGCGAAGAAAAACCCCGGCAGGGAGTAATCCTGGTCCGGCGCGCCCAGAAACCACCAAAGCCCGAGCAACACCAGCCCCCCCAGGGGCAGCCACCGGAAAAACGCCAGGAACAGGGGTGTGGCCGCAAACACAAGCAGCAGGTCGCGCAAGAACCACAACGGATAGTTGAGCGGCGGCGTGCCGATGCCGAAAAGCTTTTGCACAATGCCGGCGTTGAGCACGAAGCTTTGGGAAGCGAAAAACGGAATGCTGCCAACGCCGAGCAGCCAAGCGATCCAGATGCCGTTGAAGATAAGCAGCGGCACGCCGATGGCGATGACCTTGCCGCGCAACAACCGGCCATAGGCCACGGGCGTCGCCTCGAGCTTGCGCAAAAGCAGAAAACCCGAGATGGCGAAAAAAAGCGGAATGACCGCACAATCCAACCCCTGGTTGACCATGGCCAGGACGAAGGTGACGACGGGCGAGGCGAGAGGCACGCTGCCACCGATCCACCGGCCGCCGTGGCACAGCACGATCAGGCCGATGAGGACGGCGCGCAGCACGTCAATGCGCGCGGAGACATCCGGGTCGATGGGATCACGCACGGGCTCGAGGGGTCGTTTGGCAAAGGAAAGCAAAGGGGGCAAGCGGGCTCCTGGTTTTCTGCGGCCACGGAAATCCGGGTTGGCCGCGTTGACGTCGCAGCATGCCATAACAACGCGTCGCCCCCAACACAATCTCGGTTACGGCGACAATCGTTGCCGCGCCGCGTCCCTTGTCTCGGCATGGAGCATGGGCTACCCTATCAGGCAAAGTCTTGATTCCTGCCGGATTTCGCCGCGCACAACGCCAAAATCACCCGTAAACGAGGGATGTCATGCCGTTTGACGCCGAGTACTGGACCAGGATTGCCCATGAGGACGCCACGATCTACCTGCGCCCCGACGCGCCGGACTGGTTCGTGCCCAACGCCGCCGGGGACGCGGCCTTGCTGGCGGCCGGCCATGGGGTGCGGCCTGACATGGAGACCGCTCTTTTCCTGGAACGCCTGCCCGACAACCCGCCCGCGCCGTATGCCGGCCGGGCCGCCGTGTTGCCGCTGACCGGGCTGGCCGAGTTGTGGCTGCACGTCACGGACCGGTGCAATCTGGCCTGCCGCCATTGCCTTTTCTGCTCCGGACCGGCCGCGACCCGCGAACTGTCCACGCAAACCGCGCTTTCGCGCATCGCCCAGGCGAAACGTCTCGGCTGCCGGGTGTTCGCGCTGACCGGCGGCGAACCGTTTCTCCACCCCGGCTTCGAAGCCATCCTCGACGCCGCCCTGGACGATCCGGCCGCCCATGTGGTGGTGCTCACCAACGGCACGGGATTTGATGGCTCCTGTCCGGGCCTTGGCCGCTGGCCCCGGGAGCGGCTCCATTTCCAGGTGAGCTGCGACGGCTTGCGGGCGCGCCACGACGCCCTGCGCGGGGCCGGCGCGTTCGACCGGCTTCTGGCCGATGTCCGCGCGGCCCGGGAGCTTGGCTATGGCGTGACGCTCTCCTTCTGCCCCACGCGCGACAACCTGGACGACCTGCCGGGAGTCGTTACCGTGGCGGCGGACATTGGCGCGGCCGGGCTCCATCTCATGTGGCATTTCACCGTGGGCCGGGCGGAAAACGACGGGCAGCCGGACCTGGACGCGCTCTACCTCAGCGTGGTGGCCGCGGCCGAACGGGCCGAAGCCCGGGGCCTTGGCATCGACAATCTCGAAGCCCTGGCCACCCAGGTCTTCGCCCCGGTCGGCACACGCCACGACGGCACCACGGCCGGGTACACGTCCGTGGCCGTGGGGCCGGACGACAGGCTCTATCCCAGCCCGGCGCTCATCGGCGTGGACGCCCTGGCCACGCCCATAAGCGACGCGGCCGGCGGGCTGGAAGCGGCCTGGAGGGACAGCCCGGTGCTGGCCGGCCTGCGCGCGGCCACCTGCGCCGCGTCCGACGCGCCCTGGCGCTTCATTCTCGGCGGCGGCGATCCGGACCATTCCTACCGGCACAGCGGCACCTTTTCGGGCCACGATCCCTACCAGCCGCTGCTCGAACGCCTCGCCGCCTGGATGATCGTGCGCGAATCCCGGGTCGTTTCCCCGCGCCTGCCACAGGGACGGCCGGGGCTGACCCTCAAGATGGGCGAGATGCACGAGAGCTGCCATGCCCACGGCGAGGTGGCGCTGGCCCACACCAACTGTCTGCTGTCCATCGCCGACGCCGGCAGCCTGTCGCAGATCAAGGCCTTTTACACCGAAGCGGCGGCGGTGGAGAAAGGCGACATCGTCAATCCGGTACACTATCCGCTGGAAATGGTGGAACACATTCCCGAGCGCTTTCGGGTACGCGGCTACGGCTGCGGTTCGCCCATCGCCGACGCCGGGCTTTCCCCGGGCGAAACCATGGTGGACCTCGGCTGCGGGGCCGGGGTGGAGTGCCTCATCGCGGCCAAAAAGGTGGGGGCTAAGGGACGGGTGATCGGCCTGGACATGCTGCCGGCCATGCTGGCCCGAGCGCGCGCGGCGGCAAAGGCCACGGCCGAGGTCCTGGGCTATGCCAACGCGGTCTTTTTCCAGGGCTATCTGGAGGCCATGCCGCTAACCGACGCCACGGCCGATTGCGTGACGTCCAACTGCGTGCTGAACCTGTCCACGCGCAAGCGCCGGCTCTATGCCGAGATTTTCCGCATTTTAAAGCCCGGTGGACGCATCGTCTTTTCCGACGTGGCCACGGAAACGCCGGCCACGGCCGCCATCTGCAACGATCCCACCCTGCGCGGGGAATGCATTTCCGGGACGCTGACGCAAAAGGACCTGGTGGCCATCCTGGAGGAGTCCGGATTCGTCGGCATCCGGTTCCTGCGGCGCTTCCCCTACCGCGTGGTGCAGGACCACCGGTTCTACTCGGTCACGGTGGAGGCGCGAAAGCCGCGGCCCGCGCCCGTGCGACGCAAGGTGCTCTACCGGGGGCCGTTTCGGGCCATCGTCACGGCCTCGGGCGAGGTCCTGCGGGCCGGCGAGGTGAAGGAAATCGCGCTCCATGAGGAAGACCGGCGCGCGGAGGCAATTTTCGTGCTGGACGAGGCGGGACGCATCGCCAATCCGGACTTCGACGCCGGCAGCAACGCCTGCTGCTGCGGCGCACCGGCCGAGCCGTCCGCGGAAGTCGCCGCCCTGCTCGACAAACTTCCCGCCCACGACACCCTCACCGAATTCAACCTCACCCCGCCGGCTGCTGAGTAAGGGCGGGGATGCAACCGGGGGGAAACCTTTCTGTAGAAAGGTTTCCCCCCGGGCCCCCTTTCCCAAGACTTTTAACGGTTACAGCCTGTTGGCATTATTCCATCCGTAACCGTTAGAAGTTTTGGGGAGGGGAGAGCGCGAGAGGGGAACCCTTTTTTCCAAAAAGGGTTCCCCTCTCGCACCCTCTTCCCTACTCCCCACAAGCCTTCTTCATTTTGCGGAAAATCGTCGTGCGGTCGAGGCCGAGCTGTTTGGCCGTCTCGCCGACCGAGCCGAAGTGTTCGATGGCCCGCTCAAGGTAGGTGCGCTCGAAAGCGGCCAGCACTTCCTTATAAGGACGCTCCCAGTCCATGGGCACGGCCACGGCCGATCCCATGGGCACTTCGGCCGGCGCGGGCACGTCCGGACCGCCCATGGCCGCCGCCGGCACCACCGGTCCGCCGGTCGCCGCCGGGAGCAGACATTCCTTGATGCGCATGGGAGTGGGCAGGTCGTCGGCCGTGATCTCGCTGTCGCAGGTGATGACCAGCCCTTCGATCAGGTTTTCCAGCTCGCGCACGTTGCCCGGCCAATTGTAATGGGCCAGCACCCGCTCGGCCTCGAGGGACAGCGTGGCCCGCTTGCGGTAGCGCGAGCCGAAGCGCTGGAGAAAGAGCCTGGCCAGCGGCAGGATGTCGTCCGGCCGGTCGCGCAGCGGCGGAATCTCCAGCACGGCCACCCGCAACCGGAAAAAGAGGTCGCTGCGAAAGGTGCCCATGCGGGCCTCGGCCTCGAGGTTGCGGTTGGTGGCCGCGATGACCCGCACGTCGGTCTTGCGCGCCTTGCTCGACCCGACCGGCATGACCTCCCGGTCCTGCAACACGCGCAGCAGCTTGGATTGCAGCAGCAGCGGCATCTCGCCGATCTCGTCGAGGAAAATCGTCCCGCCCCCGGCCATCTCGAAAAACCCCACCCGGCCCTTGGGGTGCGCGCCGGTGAACGCGCCCGGGGCATAGCCGAACAGCTCCGATTCGATGAGGTTTTCCGGAATCGAGGCGCAATCCACCTTGACGAAGGGCTTGTCGCGCCTGGGGCTCGCCTCGTGGATCATGCGGGCGAAAAGCTCCTTACCGACCCCGGTCTCGCCAAGCACCAGGGCCACGGCGTCCGTGGCCGCCACCCGCCGCAGCAGGTCCATCAGCCGCTTCATGGACGAATTCTCGGCAATGAAGTTGGTGATGCCCCCGCCCTCGCGGATGAAAAAATCCATCTGGTGCTGGTAGGTCTCGATCAGCTCCTGCTGGCGCGAGATGCGCTCGCGCATGCGGGCCATGAGCGTGATGTCGCGGGCGTAGAGCACGACGAGGCTCACGCTGCCGTCCGGGTCGCGCACCGGTTTGCCGTCGATGGTCATGGACCGGTTGTCGCGCGTGACCTGGATGGAGGAGGCCGGACGGCCCGTGGCCACGATCTCGGGAGTGATGGGCGCGATGTTGAAAAGTCCCGCTTTTTTGAGCTCCTCGACGTTTTTGCCGACAAGCTCGGGCTTGGTCATGCCGGTCAGCTGCTCGTAGGCGGCGTTGACCTTGAGGGCGTACCCCTCGTGGTCGGTGATGAGCACGCCGTCCTCGATGCTGTCGAGGATGGCGTCGAGATTGCGGGCCACGGGGTCAGCCGGTATTTGTTCTTTTTTTCTCAATTCTGGCCTCGTATTGCCTCGCATTCGTCACATTTTTCCCAAACTGCCGCTTCGGTCTTTGTGCAATAGCGCAACCTGAGGCAAAAGCGCAACATGGGGCTCTTCTCTTCAACGGCTTGATTTTCCATGTCTTTGTGAAAACCCGCGCAAAGTCATGGATGCGCTTTTGCAACATGGCATGGGCCTTTCGGTGTGATCATCGGACCTTTAAACAATATTTCTTTCTATTTCAGTATAATACAGCACATGGCACACCGGTTGCTTAAAGAGAGTCAACACGCAAGACGCGAAACCGAAAAAGCAAACGGACCGAAGCATAAAGGAGACCGCCATGACCGCTCCCGAAACCATCACCAAGGTTCTTCCGATCGTAGCCCCCCTGACCCGCTATACCGCCGAAGGCGCCACCGAATGCGCTCCCTGCGGCCGGGCCATCAAGGTGCAGCTGCTCATCGAAAACGACGTGATCATCGACGCCGGGGGTTTGGTCGAAAGCTGCGGTTTCATCCGCGAATGCACCGCCGCCCTGCTCGCCACGGTCATCGGCATGAATGTCTATGACGCCCAGGCCATCTCCACCGAAGATTTCCAGCCGCGCATGACCAGCGTCGTCGAGCACCTCGGCTGCGACAACTGGCCCGTGGCCGCGTTGCGCATCGCGCTGCGCAACTACCGCCTTCAGGAAGCGGCCTAGGCACCCCGCTTCCTTCACCCGGCCACCCGTTTGACCCACACGGGCGGTCGGGGGCAAGCCGGGGGACGACCGCCGCTATCGTCCCCCGGCTTTTTTATATCCCAACGCTTCCGGCCCGCCCAGCTTTGACATTGCCCCGCCCCTCTCGTAGATCCTCTATTGACCAATCCGTCTTCGCCCACACCTCGGACCAGGAGACGCCCATGCCAGCCGACGCCCCCCCGGACCTCCACGACCTGGAGGCCCTTGGCGAGGATATCCGCCGCCACATCCTGTCCAACCTCGGCAACGACATCTATCCCCCGGACCCTTTCCGCTATTTCACCGGCCTGGCCTACGCCATCCGCGACCGCCTCATCCGCATCTGGCTCACCACCCAGGCGACGTACTACGACACCATGTCCAAGCGCGTCTATTACCTGTCCATGGAGTTTCTTCCCGGCCGGTTCCTCATGAACTACGTCACCAACATGGGCCTGGAAAAAGACTGCCGCCAAACGGCCGAGACCCTGGGCTACAACCTCGACGACCTGGCCGAGGAAGAGCGCGACGCCGGGCTTGGCAACGGCGGCCTCGGGCGGCTCGCCTCCTGCTACATGGACTCCATCGCCACCCTGCGCATCCCCGGCTACGGCTACGGCATCCTCTACGACTACGGCCTGTTCCATCAGACCATCGTGGGCGGCTGGCAGGAGGAGCGGGCCGACAACTGGCGACGCCACGGCAGCCCCTGGGTCATCGACCGGGTGGAACACCTCTACGAGGTGCGTTTTCACGGCCGCAGCGAACCCTACCGCGACGACAAGGGCAACCTGCGCTATCGCTGGGTCGACGCGGACACGGTCATGGCCATGCCCTGCGATATCCTCATCCCGGCCCACGGCGGCAGGCACGTGACCAACATGCGCCTTTGGACCGCCGCCTCGTCCCAGGGATTTTCCCTGCGCGACTTCAACCAGGGCGATTTCGTCGGGGCCATGCAGGCCAAGATCCTGTCCGAAAACATCTCCAAGGTCCTCTACCCCAACGACGAGCCCGTGGCCGGCAAGGAACTGCGGCTCAAGCAGCAATATTTCCTGGTCGCGGCCACCTTGCGCGACATCCTGCGCCGCCACAAGAAATCCGACCCGTCCTTCGCCGCCTTCGCCGACCAGGTGGCCATCCAGCTCAACGACACCCACCCCACCATCGCCGTGGCCGAACTCATGCGCATCCTCGTGGACGAGGAATTCCTGCCCTGGGAAGAAGCCTGGGACATCTGCCGCCGCACCTTCGCCTACACCAACCACACCGTCCTGCCCGAGGCCCTGGAAACCTGGCCGCTTGACCTCATGGGGCGTGTGCTGCCCCGCCATGTGGAAATCATCGCCGAGATCGACCGGCGCTTTCAGGAAGAGGTCCGCGCCACCTATCCCGGCGACGAAGGCAAGGTTTCGCGCATGGCCATCATCGACCGGGGCTCTTCGCGCGTGCGCATGGCCAACCTGGCCATCGTCGGCAGCCATGCCGTCAACGGCGTGGCCAGGCTCCACTCCGACATCCTGCGCGAAAAGGTCTTCCCCGACTTCGACGCCTTCTACCCCGGCAAATTCACCAACGTCACCAACGGCATCACCCCGCGCCGCTGGCTGCTCCAGGCCAACCCGGCGCTTTCAAGGCTCATCACCGACCGTATCGGCCCGGACTGGGTCACGGAGCTCACGCGCTTAACCGAACTCATCCCCCTGGCCGACGCCCCGGATTTCCGGCAGGCCTGGCGCGACGCCAAGCGCGAAAACAAAA
This sequence comes from Solidesulfovibrio sp. C21, assembly GCF_047785625.1. Taxonomy (NCBI): domain Bacteria; kingdom Pseudomonadati; phylum Thermodesulfobacteriota; class Desulfovibrionia; order Desulfovibrionales; family Desulfovibrionaceae; genus Solidesulfovibrio; species Solidesulfovibrio sp. C21. Next base: position 13,646 of record NZ_JBLODY010000024.1, on the reverse strand, counting down.
AACGCCTGGCCCGCTACGTGCTGCGCAAGACCGGCCTCGGCATCAACCCCGGCTCGCTTTTCGACGTCCAGGTCAAGCGCATGCACGAATACAAGCGCCAACTCCTAAACGTCCTGCACGCCGTCACCCTCTACAACCGCCTGCGCCGCGACCCGGAACTCCCCGTGCCGCCGCGCACCATCCTCATCGGCGGCAAGGCCGCGCCCGGCTACTTCATGGCCAAGCGCATCATCCGGCTCATCACCGCCGTGGCCGAAAAGATCAACGCCGACACCACCATGAAGGGCCGGCTGCGCATGCTCTTTCTGCCCAACTACTGCGTCTCACAGGCCGAAAAAGTCATCCCCGCCGCCGACCTGTCCCAGCAGATATCCACCGCCGGCATGGAAGCCTCGGGCACCGGCAACATGAAGTTCGCGCTGAACGGCGCGCTCACCATCGGCACCCTCGACGGGGCCAACATCGAAATCATGCAGGAAGTGGGCGCGGAGAACATCTTCATCTTCGGTCTGAGCGCCCCCGAAGTCGAAGCCGCCCGCGCCGGGGGCCTCGACCCGCGCCGCCGCGTGGCCGACGACCCGGAACTGGCCGAAGCCCTGGACATGATCGGACGCGGCTATTTCGTCCCGGACGATCCCGATCTGTTCACCCCCATCATCGACAATTTACTGAACCACGGCGACTACTACTGCGTCACCGCCGATTACCGCCCCTGCATCGAAGCCCAGGACAGGGTCAACGCCCTGTACCTCGACCCCGACGCCTGGACCCGCACCTCCATCCTCAATACCGCCAACATGGGCTACTTCTCCAGCGACCGCGCCGTGATGGAATACGCCCGCGATATCTGGCGCATCGCCCCACTCGGCGAATAGCGGAGGGTGGGGGGAAGGAAGGAGGAAGGAAGCGGGGCTCCGCCCCGGACCCCGCCGAGGGGCCACGGGCCCCCCGGTCCCCCCGACTCGGCTTTGGTCGGGCGGGAGGTCGGTCGGCTGTCGGGAAGGCGGTTGGATGAAGATGGAGGCGGAATTCGTCGGGACGGTGCCGCCGCTTCGCGGCAGGCTCGTCCCAGGCAAATTCCGCCTCCACCACGCCGGTCGCCCCTTTGGGGCGACATTTCAAAAAAAGTGATTGTTCTTCAAATGCGGCGCTTCGCCGCTGGCGCGGTTGTTGCCGCAATCGTGTCCGGCGTCGAGGCGCGAAGCGCCTCGTGCCGCCGGGCCGATTGCGGCAACAAACAACGGGCGTTCCGCCGCCCGTCACGACCAACCCGACCGCCTCCCTGCTCTCCCCCACCGGCCGTCCCAACCCGGTAAAGGGGGGTCCGGGGGGCATCAAGCCCCCCGGCGGTGCGGTGCAGGAGAGGCAGAGCCTCTCCTGGCCGCCGGAGGCGCGCAGCCGTAGCCGCAGCGCCAGCCTTAGTGCAACTCTTGCTTCTCCCAGGAATCGCGCACGAAGTGTTCGGCCTCTTCGAGGCTGGTGACGTCGCCGGCGATTTGGGCCTTGAGCAGCGCGTCGCGGATGAGTCCCACGGCCGGGCCGGGCTTGAGTTCGAGCAGTTGCATGATCTGGGCGCCGTTTAAAAGCGGTTCGAGCATCTCCTCGGGCGTTTCGGTACGCTCGAGCATTTTGATATTGTGATTGAATTCCTTATAGTTGCCACCAACAGCCTTGATATCGGCCCGGGCCATTTCGATCAGGCGCGGGTACTGGTCCAGGGCTTTGAAGCGGCGGATGCCCCGGTCGGTGAGCATGAAGTGGAAGCGCATGTGGCCGCGCACGAGGTTGCAGACGAGGTCGGTCTCGTCCGGGGGAAAGCCCAGGCGCGAGAGGATCTTGCGGGTGACCTTGGCCCCGACCTGATGGTGCTGGAAGAAATGCAGGTCGCCCGCGGCGTATTCGGCGGTGTGCAGCTTGCCCACGTCGTGGAACAGGCAGGCCAGCGTACCGTACCAGTCGTAGGGCAGCTCCTCGGGGTAATGGCGCATGACGGCGAGGGTTTCCTCGAACAGCGTATATTCGACGCCTTCCTCGGACTTCTGCTTGATGCGGGCAAGCGTCGCCACCTCGGGCAGAAACCAGTGCAGGATCATGGTGTCGTAGAGCAGTTCGACGAAGGTGGCCATGTTCTCGGCCTCGACCCTGCGCCACTCGTCCATGATGTCCTTGACCGACACGTAGTCGAGGATGCGGCGCGAGGCGCGCAGGATGGCCATGAGGGTATTGGCCTCGACCGGGATGTTGTAGTTGGCCGAGAAGCGCAGCGCCCGGACGGCCCGCAGGTAGTTCTGGCGGATGGATTCGTCGGGGATGCCGAGCAGGCGCACCTCGCCGCCGGAGAGGTCGGCGAAGCCGTCGTGGTCGTCCCGGCAATGCGGCAGGTAGGGGCTGATCTGGTTGCCCGGCAGGAGTCCCAGGGCGTCGAGGCGGTCGATCATGCGCCGGGTAAGCCGGGCCACAGTCTCCTCGGGATGGGAGGCGTCGGCGGTATCGGCCGGGTGGAAGTTGAGCTGCGTGTCGCCGTGGCGCACCCGGGCGTAGGCCCCGTCTTCGCTTACGGCCTCGGTTTCGGAAAAAAGCTTTTGCAGTTCGGCCAGGGGGGCGTCGGTCGCCAAATCGAGTTCGGGCGCGGCGGGGTCCAGGGCTTTTTCCTGGAGCACGGCGTTGATGACGTAGGCATCGTAGCCGTTGCGCATGATGGTCTTGCAGATGGCGTTGGCGTCCTTGAAGGGTTGCGCCATGGAAAAAACCTCCGGGGGGCGTTTGGGTGTCGGGGTCTTGCGTCAGGCTCCGGTGGGGCGGATGCGGTCGTGCACCACGACGCCGCCGACAGCGGTCAGGACCACGCGGCCGGTGAGCGGCTGGCCCAGAAGCGGCGTGTTCTTGCCTTTGGAGCGCAGGGCTTCGGGGGTGACGACCCAGGAATCTTCCGGGTCGAAGAGCAGAAAATCGGCCGGGTCGCCGGGGGCGAAGCGGTTGACCGGGAGCTTGAAAATCTCGGCCGGACGCCAGGCAAAGCGGGTGACGATGTCCTCGGGGGCCAGCCGTCCCTGGCGCACCAGCTCCCACAGGGAGGCCAGGGCGGTATCCAGGCCCGAGATGCCGTTTTTGGCGTCCTCGAAGGGGGTTTCCTTTTCGTGGGCGGCGTGGGGGGCGTGGTCCGTGGCCAGGATGTCGATGACGCCGGCGCGCAGGGCCTCGACCAGGGCCAGCCGGTCGTCGTCGGTGCGAAGCGGCGGATTGACCTTGGCCAGGCTGTCGTAGCCCAGCAGCGCCGCGTCGGTCATGAGCAGATAGTGCGGGCAGGTCTCGGCCGTGACCCTGACCCCGCGCTTTTTGGCGTCGGCGATGAGTTCCACGGATTTGCGGCAGGAAATGTGGGCCAGATGCACGGAAACGCCCAGGTATTCGGCCAGCAGGATATCGCGGGCGGCCTGGATGGCCTCGGCCGCGTCGGGCTGGCCGCGAAGGCCCAGGCGCGCGCTCATGGCCCCTTCGTTGGCCCCCGATCCCTTGGCCATGTAGGGGTCCTCGCAATGATCGATGACCGGGGCCAGATCGGCGGCGTATTCCAGGGCGCGGCGGAAAATTTCGGTATCGGCCACGGGCTCGCCGTCGTTGGAAAAGGCCACGCAGCCGGCTTCGAACAACTCGCCCATGGGCGCGAGCTCCTTGCCGCGAAGGCCGACGGTGAGCGCGCCGATGGGGAAAAGTCGCGGCCCGTCGGGCCAGGTCTCGACGGCGCGGCGCAGCATCAGGCGCGTGACGGCGGCGTTGTCGTTGACCGGCACGGTGTTGGCCATGCACATGATGTTGGCAAACCCGCCGGCGGCCGCGGCGGCCAGTCCCGAGGCGATGTCCTCCTTCCATTCCTGGCCGGGCTCGCGCAGGTGGGTGTGGGCATCGGTCAGGGCCGGCATAAGCAGCATATCCCGGCCGTCTATGCCCTCGTAATCGTCGAAAGGCGCGGCCGGATCATGGGCGAGCAGTTCCCGGATCACGCCTTCGGCCACAAGCAGGTCGAACACGCCTTCACGGCCGGGAACCCGGACGTTGCGGATGGCCAGGGATTTGGCTGTCACGCGGTTTCCCCTTTTTCCTTGCGGGTGATGTGCAGGTAAAGGACGGCCATGCGCACGGCCACGCCCGAGGACACCTGGTCGAGAATGAGCGAATTGCCGGCGTCGGCCAGTTCCGAGGCGATCTCCACGCCCCGGTTGATGGGGCCGGGATGGAGCACCTTGACGTCGGGATTGGCCAGGGCCAGGCGCTTTGGCGTGAGGCAGAAACGGCGGGCGTATTCGCGCAGGTCGGGCAGGAGCCCGGCTTCCTGGCGTTCGAGCTGGAGGCGCAGGCACATGACCGCGTCGGCCCCCTTAAGCGCCTCCTCCGGATCGTGGAAGATTTCGGCGTCGAACGCGCCGGCATCGGTCGGCAGCAGGGTGCGGGGGGCGCAGATGCGCACCCTGGCCCCAAGGGTGGGGAGCAGGCGGCAGTTGGACCGGGCCACGCGGCTGTGGGCCACGTCGCCGAGGATGACGATGGTCTTGCCGGCCAGGGTATCCCAGACATTGAGCAGCGTGAAAAGATCGAGCAGCGCCTGGGTCGGATGGGCATGCCAGCCGTCGCCGGCGTTGATGACGGCGCAGGAGACGCGCTGGGCCACGAAATCGGCCGCTCCGGAAGAGGAATGGCGGATGACGATGGCGTCGGGGTTCATGGCTTCGAGGGTGCGCACCGTATCCTTGAGCGTCTCGCCCTTTTGCAGGGAGCTGCCGGTCTTGGCCAGGCCGAAGGTGTCGGCGGACAGGCGCTTGCCGGCGATATCGAAGGAGGTTTTGGTGCGGGTGCTCGGCTCGGCGAAAAAAAGGACCACGCTTTTGCCCTTGAGCGTGGGCACCTTCTTGACCGGCCGGGAGTTGATCTCGCGGAAGGACGCGGCGGTGCGCATGATCACGTCCACGTCTTCCCTGGAGAGCTGGGATACGTCGAGAAGATCCTTGTGGGGCCAGTTCATGGGGGAATCCTCAGGAGCGGAAGTTTGGCCGCGCACCCGTGCGCGTAAGCCGACCGATATTTTCACAACCCCCCTGCGGCGTCAACGTCGCGTTACGCGAGGCGGGCCAGGGCGGTGGCGAGGTGATCGCGCCAGACGGCGGTCATGGCCGGCTGTTCGACGAGACCGGCGAGGTGCGGCCGGCAGGCGATGCCGGCAGCTTCCAGGCGGCCGCGCCAGGAGGCCGGGGCGTCGCCGGCCAGGTCGCAGCAGGCGTGGGCCCCGGCCACGGTGAGAAAAGGCAAAAGCCAGGCGGTGCGCACATTCCGGGCGGTCAGGTCGGCCACGATGGCTTCGAGATCGGGGCACGGCACACCCCGCTCGCGCGGCATGGCCCCGAACCGGGCGAGCGGATCGAGGCGGAGAAGTTTTTCGCGCAGCGCCTCGTAAAAACCGGCCCCGGGCGGCGGCGCGCCGTGTCCCATGACCACCAGCCCCTCGTTTGGCCCGCGACCCGGCGGCAGCCCGGCCAGCACCGCCCCGGCCACCCGGTCCACATCGGCAAGGCTGGCCAGAAGCGGCGCGCCAACGGAAAACGTCATGCACCGGCCGCCGTTTTCCAGAAACCGCCGCAGCCCGGCCAACATCTCATGATATTCCTCGCCCGGCACCACATGCAGGGACTGGACAGCCACCCGTTTTATCCCCTGCGCCGCCATGGCGGCCAGAACCTCCGGCACGCGCCGCGTCCCGCCGAAGACCTCGGTGCCGCCGTGCTTGCGGCCGACCGTGCGGGCGATGGCCACCAGGCATTCCGGGTGTTCCCGGCCGAGACGTTCGCCAAAGGCGGCCAGTCCGGCCATGGCCCCGGGATGCCGCGAGCCATGGGCGGCCAAAACGATGCCGCAGGCCATCAGGAACGGGGCTCCAGGGCGGCGGCCAGTCCGGCCAGCCCGGCGACGAAGGCGGTGGCCAGGGCCAGGGCCACGGCCAGCCAGGCGGGCATGAAGGGCAGGCGGAAAAAAATCGGCGGCACGTCCAGGGCATAGGCCAGGGTGGCCTGGGTGAGTCGCAGCGCCATAAGCGCCACGCCCGCGCCGCAAAGCCCGGTCAGGGTCGCGCCCACGGCCAGCGGCAGCCGGATGTACCATTCGCTGGCCCCGACCAGCCGCAAGATTTCGAGTTCCTCCCGGCGGTGCAGCATGGACAGGCGCACCATGCCGCCGACCACGAGCCCGACAAGGAGCGTGAGCAGCCCGGCCAGGGGCAGCACGGCCCGCCGCGTGACCAGCCCCACGGCCACGGCGGCGTCCATGGCGTGGGGGTCGTAGCGCACCTCGGCCACGCCCTCGACCCCGGACAGGCGCTTGTACATGTCGCGGGCGAAGCCCTCCCCGGCCACGGGCGGGCGGAAGGTGAGGAGCATGGTCTGGGGCAGCGGGTTATGGGCGGCGAAGGCGGACAGGTCGGCCTGGGGCCCGAGGCTGTGTCCCAAAAGGGCCAGGGCCTGGGACGGAGTGAAGGCCTGGGTGGCGACAAGTCCGGGCAGGGCGCGCATCCAGTCCATCTGCCGGGCGATGAGCGCCGGATCGGCCCCGGGCTTCCAGTAGACCTGAAAGCGCACCCGGCCCTGTTCCCGGGCGAAAGCGGCGTCCAGCGCCGTGCCGGCCAGCACGAAAAGCCCGCACAGGTAGACCACGGCGGCAACCCCGGCCACGGTTGCCGCCAGCCGCCCGGGATGGCGCAGCAAATCCCGCGCCCCGGACAGGAAAAGCCGGACGATCATGCCGCCCCCTCCCGGCCCGGCAAGGTGAAGACCCGGGCGTCGGGCACGCCGGCCATAAGCTCCCTGTCGTGGGTGGCCATGAGCACGGCCGTGCCGTGGACGGCGAACTGGCGCAGGATGGAAAGCACCTTCACGGAAAGCGCGGCGTCGAGGTTGCCGGTCGGTTCGTCGGCCAGCATGATTTTCGGGCCGGCCACCACGGCCCGGGCAATGGCCACGCGCTGCTGGCCGCCGCCGGGCAGTTCGGCGCAGGACCGTTCGGCGTCGTCGGCCAGTTCCAGGGCGAGCAGCGCCGCGCGCACCCGGTGGCGCAGCCGGGCGCGCTCCATGCCGCGCACCAGCAGCGGCAAGGCCACGTTGTCGAACACGCTGCGGTCGGGAAGAATGCGGAAATCCTGGAAAACCATGGAGACGTCGCGGCGCAGCCGGTAAAGCCCGGCCGGGGTCACGGCGGCCAGGTCATGGCCGGCGATCATCCCCCTGCCCTCCTGCCAGGGCAGACTGCCGTGCAGCAGGCGCAACAGCGTGGTCTTGCCCGAACCGGACGGGCCGGTGAGAAAGGCGAAATCCCCCTGGGCCAGCGTCAGGTCGATGCCGCCGAGCACGCCCCTGTCGCCAAACGTGCAGGCGACCCCAGCCAGGTCCAGCACCGTGTCCGGGCCCATCGGGGCCTCGCCTGTGGCGTTCGCTGCATCCATCGTTTTTTTTTACGGGATAAGGCCGGTCTCGCCAAGGGGCGGTCAATCCCCGTTTTTTGCGCGCCAATCGAGATAGGCCACGCGCAGGGCCTCCCACAGGGTGGAAAGCTCTTCCAGGGCCTTGCCGGCGGCGACCGCGTCGCCCCGGCGCAGGGCCTTTTCCAGTTCCGACGCCGCGCGCCGGCAGGCGTAGGCCCCCATGGTCGCGGTCGCGCCCTTGACGGTGTGGGCGGCGATGGTCGCGCTTTCCGTGTCCCCGGCGGCCATGGCCTGCCCGGCGTCGGACAGCCGCCGTTCGCCCTCGTTGAAGCTGACCAGGGCCAGTTCCCGGTACTGGGGCCAGGTGATGCCCATGCCCTGCCGGGCCGCGTCGGGATCGAACAGGTCGTCGTCCGGGGCTGGCGCGGCGGCGGCATCGGGCGCGGGGACGCCCGGGTCCGCGGCCTCGCCCGTTTGTTCGAGGATGCGGCGCAGGGTCCGGTAGTTGACGGGCTTGGTGACGAAGCCGCTCATGCCGGCTTCCAGGCATTTCTGGCGCACGTCCTCCACGGCATGGGCCGTGACCGCGATGATGGGGATGTCGGGATCGCGAACCGGGCCGTCGGTCGGCCCGCCGGCCCGGATGACCCGGGTGGCGGTGATGCCGTCGACATCGGGCATCTCGATATCCATGAGCACGGCGTGGAAGGGCTCCCGGGCCAGCAGCTCGTAGGCGGCGGCGGCGCTGTCCGCCACGGTCAGGTCGTGGCCCATGCGGGCCAGGTGCAGCCTCGTGACGGCGGCATTCAGGGCATTGTCCTCGACAAGCAGGATGCGCAGGGGCCGCAGGAGGGCGTCGGGGGGCGGCTCGCACTCCGGCGCCTCCGGAGCGACCGCCCGGCCCGGGGCGAACCAGGTCGTGCAGACAAACACGCTGCCCCCGCCGGGATTGGCTTCCACGGTGAGGGTCCCGCCCATGCGCGTGACGATGCCCTTGCAGATGGCCAGCCCCAGCCCCGTGCCGCCGAAGCGCCGGGCAATGGACCCCGCGCCCTGCTGAAAATCCTCGAAGATGCCGTCCCGCCGGTCCGGGGCGATGCCGATGCCGGTATCCGCCACCCGGATGACGATGCCGACCCGGTCCGGCGGCCCGGCGGCGGCGGGCGCGACGCCCAGGGAGACCGACCCGGCCTCGGTGAATTTCACGGCGTTGCCGAGCAGGTTGAGCAGCACCTGGCGCAGCCGGCCCGGATCGCCGCGCAAAAACGCCGGCACGGCGTCGTCGACCGCAACCGCAAAATCGAGCCCCTTGACGCGGGCCTCCCGGGCGAACACGTCGGCCACGCCGGCCACGAGTTCGCGCACGCTGAAGTCGATACGCTCGAGCACCAGCTTGCCGGCCTCGATCTTGGAAAAGTCGAGGACGTCGTTGACCACGCCGAGCAGGTGGGCGGCCGACTGCTGGATGATCCGGAAGTGGTCCCGCTGTTCGCCCGTGGCCTCGCCGGCGAGCAGTTCCTCGGTCAGGCCGATGACGACATTGAGCGGCGTGCGGATTTCATGGCTCATGACGGCCAGAAAAGCCCCCTTGGCCTTGCTCGCCTCCTCGGCCATGGTCTTTTGCTGTTCCGTGCGGGCCCTGTGCCGCGTCTCTTCGGTCACGTCCACATAGGAAAACACGCGCCCGATGGAGGCGCTTCCCTGGCGGATGGGACCGGAGCGGCGCTCGAAAAAGCGGCCGTCGCGAAGCGCCAGCACCGTCGTCTCCAGGCGCCGCCCGTCGCCCATGAGCGCCTCGTACCCGGCCCGGGCGGCCTCGGGGTCGGCCAGATTGTCGAGAAGAAGCCGCGCCCTCTCCGACTCCGGCAGCGTGGCCCAATTTTCCGCAAGCCCCCACAGTTCCAGAAACCGGCGGTTGTGGGCCAGCACGTCCCCGGGCATCGGCAGGGACACGCAGACCATGCCCTCGGCCGTGGACTCCAGGATGGCCCGATGCAGGGCCAGGGCGCGCTGCTGCCGGTCCTCGGCCTCGCGGCGGGCCGAGGCCTCGGCCAGAAGCCTTCCGTTGGTCCGGGCCAGCTCGGCCGTGCGCTCCTCGACGCGCTTTTCCAGAAGCCGCCGATTCTCCTCGAGCTCGTCGCGGCTCCTGGTCAGAGACTCGCTCGTCTCCTTGAGCCTTTCGGACATGGCGTTAAACGCCAGGGCCACGCGGCCCATGGCGTCGCTCGAACCCACCGGCACGCGGTGGCCCAATTGCCCGCCCTGCACGGCCTCGAGGCCCCGGCGCAATGTCTCCACGGGGGAAAGCACCAGCCGGTGCAGCAGGATATTGAGCAGCCCGGCCAAAAGCACGTAGGCCGCCACCACGGCCAGGACGAAGACCGTCCAGGTCCGGTGGTTGAGGTCGGTGAGCTCGCCGAGGGAATAGCACAGTTGCAGAGAGCCCAGACGGCGGCCGTCGGGGCTTTCCAGGGGTTCGATCAGGGAGGCGGACAACCGGCCGTTGGTCTCCGAGGCGGCGATGGTGAAGACGCGCCCGGGCGGCGGGGACAGGCGGCGGTCGTCGCCGAGGCCCCCGGTCGCCTTGGACGTGCCGGCGGAGGCCAAAAGACGGCCGTCGGCGCCGAAAAGGGAGGCCTCGGTCACGCCCTCGACCCGGATCACCCGATCGAGGATGTCCTTGGCGGCCGTCAGTTGCCCCTGCTTGTCGAGCAACGACTCCAGGGCTTCCAGGCGATGGGCGGCCACGGCGGCCAGCAGCAAGCGGGCCCGGTTCTGGGCGGCAACCTTGCGATTGCCCATATACCGGGTCAAAATCATCCCGAAAGCCACGGCGGCCACGAGAAACGCCAGAAATATCGCAACATTGATTTTAACCCGCAAGGACGCGTGGCGCATGGGACTCCCGGTTTTCGGCCGCGAACGGGCGGGTGGTCGCGCTTTGGCCGACAAGAAGGATGGGGCAAACGGCGGACCGTTTGATTTTCTATGAATTTAAAAAGAAAGCCCGGGGACTGTCAAAGCCTTTGGCCGGCCGCGTACCGCGCAAAAATACGACGGTATTTCCAAGAAAGAAATCCCCCTTCAAATGCACCGGCATCGACACCAATACGACGAAGTTCCCGAAAGCCCGTCACTTAGCGTGTGACGCGGTTGGCCGCGTAATACGTCGCGCGCCAGTACGGGGCGAGCATGCTGTCCGCGCGCACCCGCCCGCCGGAGGACGGGCTGTGGATGAAGCCGCCGTGGCCGTCGAAGATGCCCACATGCAGGCTGCCGGACTTGGCCGACGGCATGAAAAAGACCAGATCGCCGGGTTTTAGCTCGCTTTTGGACACATGCCGGCCGGCCCGCAGCTGGTCATCGGTCCGGCGGGGCAGGCGTATGCCGTGGCGGGCGTAGACCCACTGGACGAACCCAGAGCAATCGAAGCCGTTGCGGGGCGACTCCCCGGCATACCGATAGGGCACGCCGAGTTGCGACCGGGCCGTGTCCACGATGGACCCCTTGCCCGGGGCGATGGGCGGCGGCTGGCGGTCGGAACCGAAAAAGGCGCAGCCGCCGAGCGACAGGCCGAGAAAAACCATCAGGGCGATGCGTAGGGCGCTCCGCATGCGCGACACCTCCTGGCCGTCCAGGATGCAACGGCCGTGCCCGGCATGGCGGACGGCCGGTCCGGAGGGAAAAAACGGACGCGGCGGCGGAGCGGCCGTTTCCCGAAACTTCGACGGGTATTTTGACAAAATCAGAATTTTTCCCCTGTCCGGCGAAAAAATACTCGTCGATCCTTTCCCGGGCAAAATCCGGCCCTCCGGCCGGAAATAACGGTTGAAAAGGCCCGACGGCGTAACGAAGTTTTAACAAATCCGCCAAGTTCCGCGCGGCGGCCGGCACAGGGACCACAGCCGGAGAAGCGGCATTAACCCGTTGGATGCTTTGCAATTTTCCCTTTGTTTTTTGACGGATTTTTTCGTATGGACCTTGTTCCATGGCCCACTTGCGCTTAACCGATGTCAGCGTCCACTTCGGAGGACTCCAAGCCCTCACGGAAGTGTCATTCGATCTTCGCCCAGGCGAGATTTTAAGCCTCATTGGGCCCAACGGCGCCGGGAAAACCACCATCTTCAACGTCATTACAGGTGTTTACAAAATTTCCGGCGGCCAGGTCACCTACGACGACGCATCCCTCGCCGGGCTGCGACCCCACCACATCCTGGCCCGGGGCATTGCCCGCACCTTTCAGAACATCCGGCTTTTCACCGCCATGACCGCCCTGGAAAACGTCATGGTAGCCAGGCATTGCCGCACCAGGGCCACCGTTTTGGGCGCGGTGCTGCGCTCGCCCTCCCAGCGCCGCGAGGAAGCCGGGGTGCGCCGCCGGGCCCTGGAGGCCCTGGAGTTCGCCGGACTGGCCGACCATGCCGACACGGTGGCCAAGAATCTTCCCTACGGCCTCCAGCGCCGCCTGGAGATCGCCCGGGCGCTCGGGTCCGACCCCAAGACCCTGCTTTTGGACGAGCCGGCCGCCGGGCTCAATCCCTCGGAAAGCCGGGAGTTGATGGAAACCATTCAGCGCATCGCCGCAACCGGGATCAACGTGCTTCTGGTCGAACACGACATGAGCGTGGTCATGAACGTCAGCCATCGGCTGGTGGTGCTCGACCACGGCGTGTGCATCTGCCAGGGGACCCCAGGCGAGGTCCGGGCCAACCCGGCGGTCATCGAGGCCTATCTCGGCTCCGAGGCCGAGGCATGACCACATAGCCGCGAATACGCCCGCATGGCCGCACGTCGCGGCGAGGGGGGCGAGACCAAGGAGACAGGAGGTTTGCAGAACATGAAGACGAGAAGCATCATCCTCACGGCCCTGGCCATCTGCCTCGTCATGGCCGGCACGGCCACGGCGAAAACCCTCAAGATCGGCAGCATGAGCCCCTTGACCGGGTCCTACGCCGCCGACGGCAACGACATCGCCAACGGCGCCCGGGCGGCCATCGCGGTCATCGAAAAGGCGGGCGGCATCCCCGGCTACGACAAGATCGAGCTTTTCGCCGAGGACACCGCCTGCGATCCCCGGCAGGCCGTGGCCGCCGCCAACAAGCTGATCAACGAAAAGGTCGTCGGCGTCGTCGGCGCCTACTGCTCCTCGGCCACCATCCCGGCCTCCGAAGCCCTGGCCGACGCCGACATCCCCATGCTGACCCCGGCCTCCACCTCGGAGAAGGTCACCGAGCGCGGCCTGCCCTACATGTTCCGCGTCTGCGGCCGCGACGACGACCAGTCCCTCGCCGCCATGAAGTTCATCAAGGACGTGCTCAAGGGCAAGACCCTCTTCATCGTGGACGACAAGACCACCTATTCCCAGGGGCTGGCCGACAACGTCGAGAAGCTGGCCAAGAAGGAAGGCGTCAAGGTCATCGAGCATGACCACGTCAACCAGGGCGACAAGGACTTCTCCGCCGTCCTTACCAAGATCCAGGAAGCCAAGCCCGACGTCTTCTACATGAGCCTGCAAAACTCCGCCTCCGGGGCGCTCATGCTCATCCAGGCCAAGCGCGCCGGCGTCACCGCCGCCATCATCGGCCAGGATGCGGTCTACCATCCCCAGCTCATGGAAATCGCCAAGGGCGCCGCCGAGGGCGCCTACCTGACCTTCGGCTACATCGACGACAACACCCCGGCCTACAAGAAGTTCCTGGCCGCCTACGAGAAGTACGGCAAGCCCGGCGCCTATTCCGCCTACTCCTTCGACGCCGCCTACTCGCTGCTGGCCGCCATCAAGGCGGCGGGGTCCACCGACCCGGCCAAGATCAAGGCCGAACTGCTCAAAATGAACATGGACGGCGCGTCCAAGAAGATCAGGTTCGCCAAGAACGGCGAATCCGGCTCCAACTACATCATCCGGGTGGTCAAAGACGGCAAGTTCGTCAACTACTGGGACCCGCAGACCGGCAAGAAGTATTAGAGAGGATTGAAAGAGACGCCGGGGGAGAACCTTTCTGGAGAAAGGTTTCTCCCCCGGGCCCCCTCTCCAAAGACTTTTCAAGGTGAGACCGTATAAGGCGGACGTGGATTGCAAGGTGCCTGCGGCACCCACCCAACGCGAAGTGTAGAACACACCATTCCCGGTAAAAGTTTTTGCGGGAGGGGGTCCGGGGGAGGGCGCTTTTTTCAAAAAGCGCCCTCC
>NZ_JBLODY010000023.1:0-54905 GCF_047785625.1 Solidesulfovibrio sp. C21 | reverse complement strand
TTTTTGAAAAAAGGGTTCCCCTCTCGCGCTCTCCCCTCCCAAAAACTTTTTAACGATAACAGACCGTCACCATTAAAAGTCTTTAGAAAGGGGGTCCGGGGGGAAACCTTTCTACAGAAAGGTTTCCCCCCGGTTCTTTCTCTAAAGGCTTGCCACCTTTTTGATCAGGCGCACGAGCTGGTTGGTGAAGCCGGATTCGTTGTCGTACCAGGCCAGAATCTTGGCCATGGTGCCGTCGAGGACCTGGCTGGCCTTGGCGTCGACCACGCCGCCGTGGGTGTCGCCGGTGAAGTCGATGGACACCAGCGGCTCCTCGGTGAATCCTAGGTTCTCGCCGGAGGCGGCTTCGAGCACCTTGAGCAGCCCGGCGGTGTCGGTGGGCTTTTCCAGTTCGCAGGAGAAATCCACCAGGGAGACGTTGGGCGTGGGCACGCGGATGGACATGCCGTCCAGGCGTCCGGCCAGGGCCGGGATGACCTTGGTCACGGCCCGGGCCGCGCCGGTGGTGGTCGGGATCATGGACAGGCCGCAGGCCCGGCCGCGCCGCCAGTCCTTGTGGGAGCCGTCCAGGATGCGCTGGCTCATGGTGTAGGCGTGGATGGTGGTCATGAGGCCGTGCTTGATGCCGAAGGCGTCGTTTATGGCCTTGGCGATGGGGGCCAGACAGTTGGTGGTGCAGGAGGCGTTGGAGATGATGCGGTGCTCGGGCCGCAGGTCCTGGTCGTTGACGCCCATGACGACGGTGATGTCCTCGTTTTTCCCGGGGGCGCTGATGATGACCTTTTTGGCGCCGGAGGCCATGTGCTTTTCGCAGGATTCCCGGTCCACGAACTTGCCGGTCGTCTCGACGACGTAGTTGCAGCCGCAATCCCCCCAGCGCCATTCGCCGCCGCCGTGGCGGGTGATGGTGACGGGCTTGTCGTTTATGATCAGGCCGTTTTCGCTCGGGGTGACAGTGCCGGCGAAGCGGCCGTGCACGGAGTCGTATTTGAGCAGATGGGCAAGCTGGGCGTTGTCGGCCCGGGCGTTGATGGCCTTGATGGTGATGTCGGGATCGCCGGCAACAAGCCGCGTCAGGTATCGTCCGATCCGGCCGAATCCGTTGATGCCGATCGTAACCGCCATATCCGTGTCCTCCTGGGATGGTTCGTGAGGTATCGGTGGGAAGCGCGTGGGCACGGCCCGCAGGCGCGGAAAATTATAGGCCGGGTCACGGTTTTGTGTCAATGAAACGTCGTTCTTTCCCGATGGTTAGACGTCTTGTCAAGACGGGGCGGACGACCGCGGCCAGGAGGCGGCCTGGGCCAGCCTGGCCGAAACGGCCAGGGCGGTCAGGGCGATGTCGCACCAGGCCAGGGCGGAAAGCGGCGAAACCGTGTAGAACCGCCAGGCCATCTCGGCCGTGGAGGCGTCGACGGTGGGAAAATCGCCCAGAAGCGGCCAGAAAAGGACCGGAGCCCGCACCACGTCGCAGACGAGGTGCAGGCTCCAGAAGGCGGCCACGACCAGGGGCCAGGAAGCGGGCAGGCGTGCCCGGCGGCAGATCACGGCGAAAAGCCCGAGAAAAAGCGCGCCGCCGATCAGGCTGTGGGCGATGCCGTGTCCCGGCAGGCCGAAAAAGAGCTTGAGCGGCTTGTCGATCCAGTCCGACCCGAAGGCGGCGATGACGCACAGCGCCAGCGGTGCGCGGCGAAGGGCGAACTGGTTGCCGAGCGAGCCCAGGGCGGCGTGACCGAAGACCATGGATACGCCTTGTTATTGGGGCAAAAGCCAGTTCTGGTCGATTGTGAACAGGGGAAAAGCCGGCTGGGGTTCCGGCGCGCCCCGGACCATGGAGTCGTAGCAGGCCTTTTCGTCGGCCATGGCCCGGTTATCCGAGAGCCGGATGACGTTGCCCGTGGGGCCGTCATCGGTGGCGGCGCCGAAATGTTCGAGCAAAACGTCGATGCCCTTGGTTTTGTTGGAGCCGAAGACCCATCGATATCCCTTATATTTGCTGCCTTTTTTCGAAGACAGCGGTGTGGGCACGCCGTAGCGGGAAGTCATCTCCTTGGCCAGCTTGTCAAAGGCGGCCAAAGAGCCGTCGGCGTAGAGCAGGCGCACGCGCATGACGCGGTTGGTGGTGGCGCAGCCGCCGAGGATCACGTAGCCGGCGCTAAAACCCTTGGTCGGCTTGAGGTTGGCCCGGATCAGCCAGGGTCGGTTCCAGATGGGGGCCATGCGGGAGATGTCGAGACGGTCGCGCAGACTTTCGGCGTCCGCGCCGAGGGTGATGCCGGCAAGCTTTGTGGGGGCCTTCTGGGCGCAGGCGGGCGCGGCCAGGGCCAGGATCAGGATCAGGGCGAGCAGGGCCGAAAGGCTTCGGGTCATGTGAGGCTCCTTTGGCGGTGTTGGCGGATTGCGGCCTTCACAATGCCCGGGGGTGCGCGATTGTCAAGGGCGCGGGCTTGCCGGGCGTTGCGCCATGGCGTAGAAACGACGCTATCCGTCCGGGCGCGTCGCCCGCTTGTTCCATTTTAAGGAGATTGTCGACATGACCAGAAAGGCCCTGCTTTTGGCGTTGTTTTTCGTTCTTGTGGCGTTTCGCGTTCCGGCGTTCGCGGCTTCCGCGGTGTCCCCGGCGGCGGGCGGAACCTTCGCCCATGCCTGGACCAGCTATAATGACCAGGAAAAGCGATCCTTCATGTTCGGTCTGGCCACGGCGGTGCGGATCATGTGCACCGACGTGAGCAGCATCAACAAGGGCGCCAAACCCCAGGAGATCGAGCAGCATTTCCGCAGCTGCTTCAATTCCTATGTCGGCGTGGATCCCGGCAGCGTCATCAGCGCCATGAACACCCTGTACGCCGATCCCAAAAACGCCATGATCCCCATCGACGGGGCCTACAAGATCTCGCTTATGCGGTTGCGCGGCGACAAGGTGGACGAAATCATCGTCCAGTCCCGCAAGTACGGCGAACGCATCAAGCAGGAGCTCGACCAGCAGCGCAAGGCCGGTAAATAAGAGCCAAAACGGCGCGAGAGGGGAAACCCTTCGAAAAGGGCCGTCGCCCCTCTCGCGCTCTCCCCTTCCCCAGGTGTCCGCCTTTACGGACGCTTCCTCACTGCACGGGGGCGTTCCCGAACGTGTCCCTCAATAATCCCACTTCCAGTTGACGCCCACGCCCTGCTTGTTGTCCGCGCCGACCCGGCTGTCCACGGTGATGTTGGGGGTGACCTGCACCTCCACGGAGACGGCACCGGTCTGCGCGCCCATGCCTTGTTCCACGCCCACGGTCACGCCCTTGGTGATTTCCTTGCCGGCCTTGAGCACGGTGGAGGCCATGCCGGTGCCCTTGCCCGAGACCAGGGACAGCTGATCGAGGCCGAGGATGCGCCGGGTGCGGGCCAGGATGCTGGTCGGCGTGCCGCCGGCGTAGAGCGAGGCGGCGGCCTGGGCCAGCTGAGCCGCCTGGATCGGGGACAGCGCCTTGGCGGACTGTCCGAACAGAATGCGCGAGAGAATCTCGTCGTGGGACAGCGTCGGGGTCGAAACCAGCTTGATGGACGGGGTGGTCGCGTCGCCGGTGATGGAAACCCCGGCCGTGACGTCCCCGGAGGTATTTTCGGCCAGGATGTCGAGGACGGGGGCCGGAGGGCTGCCGCCGTTGAAGGTGACGTCGCCCTTGGTGATCTCCAGGTTGCTGCCGAAGAGTTCCACCCGGCCCTTGGCCACGGAATACCTGCCGACCACGACCGGCGCGGCGGCCGTGCCCGTGACCTTGACCTTGCCTTCCCAGCGCGATTCCAGCCCCATTCCCCGCACGTAGACCGCCTGGCCGAGCGCGGCCGTGATGTCCAGGTCGATGCGGCGGGCGGCGGCCGGCGGCGCGTGATGTTTGGCTTTTTTCTTCGGGGCGTTGGGGTCGTTGACGTAGGTGACGGGGATGACCACCACGTCCGGCGGGAGCGAGGTCGGCAGGTTGATGTCCGCCGGGCCGATTTCGATCGTGCCGCTCGCCCGCATGCGGGACAGGGTGCCGGCGACGGCCAGACTCCCGTTTGCCGTGACCCGGGCCAGATCGAGCCCGGCCACGCGCAGGTGGTTGAGCTTCAGGTTCAGGTCCACGGGGCCGTTTTGTGGGTCCGCGATGCCGACCCTGCCGGTCAGGGTGAAATTGCCGCCGTGGCCGTCCTGGCCGGAGGCCTGCTCGATGGCGATGGTCCCGCCCGAGGCGTTGGCCCGGAAGGTCAGATTGTGCAGCACCAGCCCAGCGTCAGCGTTTTCGAGCTTCTTGGCGGCCAGGGCCATCGAGCCCGTGACCGACGGCGCGGCCAGCGTGCCGCCGATGGCCATGTCGGCGGTTAAGCGGCCGACGATGCGGGTGTTGGCCTGGGCGAGAAGTCCCGCCATCTGCGACAGGTCGCTGTCGGCGGTGATACGCCCCGAAAGCGCGCCGTGCGGCGGCACGTCGAAGGCGAAGGGCGAAAGGGCGAAGCGGACGGGCAGGGCGGCCACCACGGTGACGGCCTCTTTCTTGCCGGTCGGGCCGACGGTGGCGCGCGCCTCGGCCTTGCCGCCGGAAACGGACGCCTTGGCGGTCACGGCGAGCGTCGGCAGCCCGGAGCCCTTTTCCGAGGCCATGGACAGGTCGTTGACCGCGACCTCGGCCGTGAGTTCCGGCTTCGCGGCGGAACCGGCCAGGGAAATAGCCACCTGTCCCGTGCCGCCAAGTCTGGCCACGCCAAAGGAGGCCAGCATGGGCAGGGAAAGGTGCGTGATGGAAGCCTTGCCGGAAACGGACCGGGGCGACAGGCTGCCGGAGGCCTCGATTTTCGCCTTGTCGAAGGTCAGGGCCAAGGCGTCGAGACGCGTGCTTACGCCGTCGATGGTCACCGTGGCCGGGCCGGTCAGGCGGAATTTTTTCGTGTCCAGGCTCCCGTCGAGGCTGGACATCGTGATCCGGCGGCCCTTGCCAGCGGGCGAAAGACCGATGCTGGCGGCCAGGGTGAGCGGCTTGCCGCCCGGGATGGTCCCTTTGGCGTCGAGCTTGGCGGAAAGCGTGCGGCCGTCGCCGTGGGCGGCCAGGGACAGCGTTGCCAGATCGAGGCCACCGGCGGCCAGCCCCTTGGCGGCGATGTCGGCCTTGCCCCGGGGATTGCCGCTGACGTCGTCGAGGTTGGCGGCCACGGTCAGGTTGGCGGCGGCAAGGCCGGGCAGGCGCAGACCGGCGGCGGTCAGGTCGCACACGACGCCTTGTCCGTTTTTGCCGGCTGTGGCCGTGGCGGAGAGCGTCAGGCTGCCGGCGAGTTGCTGTCCGGCGAAACGGCCGAGGCCGGCGAGGTTTCCTGCCTTGCCGGAGAGTTTGCCGCTGACGCGCCCGGTTGCCGTGTCGATGACGGCATCCCCGGAAAAGGCGGCGTCCGGGGCGGCGAGGCGCAGTTTGGAAACGGTCAGGCGCGTGTCGCGCAGGGCGTAGTCGGCTTCGAACCGGGCCGATTCGCCCTCGCGCCGGGCGGAAAGCGACACCGTGCCGCTTGGGGCGGCGGCCAGATCGTTGCCCGTGGCCGCAAGTTCCAGTCCGGACAGGGCCAGATCGCCGAAAACGAGGCGTTCGCCCTTGGCCGAAACGGTCAGGCGCGGGGCTGCGGCGGTGCCGGTGGCGGTCAGGTCGAGGGACAGCGCGCCGCCGCTTTTTTCGCCCAGGGCCGGTTCGAGCACGGCCAGATCGGCCACTTTGAGCGCCGCCTTGGCCGAAAGGCCATCGGACGCGGCGTCATAGTCGCCCGAAGCGGCAAGGGTGACCGCCTTGCCATTCAACGCCAGGGATTCGATGCGCGCGCCGGAGGCCGCGAATCCGGCCTTGGCGGCGAGGGTGGGCGACGCGCCGAGCAGGGCGGCCAGGGCCTTGGCGGCTGCGTCCGCACCTTCGCGCGGGGCGAGCCCCGCAAGGTCCAGTTTCAGGGCGGCCTGCCCCTTGCCGGCGGCGTCGGCCGCGATGTCGGCCGCCAGCGCCAGTTTGCCGGTCAGGCGCAAGCCGGCCAGTCCGGCCGCGCCGGCGATGTCGGCCACGGAAATGCCGAGTTTTCCGGTGACCTTGCCGCCGGCGTAGCGCACGTCGCTTGCGCGCACCGCGCCGCCCGCGCCTTCCAGGGCGATGGCGCGGGCGGTGACGGCCCCGTCGGCGGCAAGGTCGGCCGTTGCGGTGAGGCGCAAGGCGTCGCCCAGCAGCGTGGTGCCCTCGGGCCCGGCCAGTCCGTCCAGGTTGCCGGTCACGGTGAGCCCCGCCCCGGGGAAGGGCCCGTCCAGGTCGCCGGCCGGATCGGCCGTGGCGTTGATCGTGGCCGCCCTGAGGGACGTCGGGCCGGCCCTCAAGCCGCCGAGGGTCAGGCGCGCGGTGAGCTTTGGCCGCTTGAGCGGCCCGCTGGCGTCGATGGTGACCGCCGCGTTGCCGGCCAGGGAGGGATCGAGGACGCTCGCGTCCGGCAGGAGTACCGTGGCCGTTCCCGTCATCTTCTTGCCGGTCGCGTCCAGGCCGGCCTTGGCCGTGAGGCTGCCGGCTGCCACATGGGCGGTCAGTTCGTCCAGAAACAGATCGTCGGTAACGATGCCAACGCGGCCGACGAGGGAGAGGTCCGGATGGTCGCCGACCAATCTGGCGGCGGCCTCGGGCACAAGCCTCGCCGACGGCGCGGCGGTCAGGCGTACGGAAAAGGCGGCCAGGGCGTCCTTTTGCAGGGGCACGCCGAGGCCCAGGTCGGCGGTCAGAAATTCCTTGCCGCCAAGTGCGGCCGTCAGCGTTCCCTTCCAGGCGTCAAGCGGGCCGTCGCCGGTCAGGTTCACGGCCAGTCCCCCGCCGTCCGGACCGGCCAGGGCGGCGGCGAGAAGCCCGCCGGGCGCGTCGGCCAGGGACGCCTTGGCCGCAAGCTTCCACGCGGCATAGTTAAGCGATCCGGCCAGCCTGACCGAAAGCGGCTTGTCCCCGTCCAGGCGCGTGGCCGAAAGCGCCAGCCCGACGGCCCCGGCCCCGGATTCGGCCAGCCGTCCGTCGATGCGGATGACCGCGTCCTGGCCGGCCAGTTCCTTGTCCAGGATGAGCCGGCCAACGGCAAGGCGGTCCACGAGGATGGGCGGCAGCCGGGGAAAGCGCGGCGGCCATTCCATGGCCCCAGGCGCGGGTGCCGGGGGCAGGTCCGGAGCGCGGCGCACCCGCACGGTGCCGGCCGCGACCTCGTTTATGAGCACCCGGCCGCCGAGCAGGGCCAAGGGCGACCAGGACAGTCGCGCGTCGGCCACTACAAGCCAGGTGCCTTTCTTGTCGGCCAGGGCGAACCGTCCCACGTTTAAGGAGAAGGGCAGGGTGCCCGAGACGTTTTCGATGCGGGCGGCAAGGCCCGACCCGGCGGAGATGGCCCGCTCGGCCACCCGGGCGGCCAGATCGAGCCCCGGCGGGGTCAGCAGCAGCCCCCAGGCCAGAAGCAGCAGGGTGCAACAAACGGCCAGACCAAGACCAAGCCAGCGCCAGAAGCGGTGGCGGGACCGGGCCTTGCGCGGCTTGGCGGCGTTTCCTCTAGAAGGATTGTCCGATGCTGAAGTAGAATTGGGCAATGTCGTCGATATCCTTGCGCGGGGTCACCGGTGTGGCCACATCCAGGCGCACGGGGCCGACCGGGGTGTACACGCGAATCCCCAGCCCCGCCCCGAGCAGGATCGGCTGGTTGTAGGGGGCCAGGGCGTTTTTGAAGGCGGAGCCGCCGTCGAGGAAGGGAACCACCCCGATCAGCTCGGTGACGCGCCAGCGAAGTTCCGCCGAAAAGGTGAAAAGCGATCCGCCGCCCACGGGGGTCTTGCCCCGCAGCGGTCCCACGGTCTGGTAGGGATAGCCCCGGATGGAGCCGGAGCCGCCGGCGTAAAAGCGCAGGTCCGGGGAGACGTCGTCGCGCTCGGCCCCGATGTTGGCGCCGCCGATGACCCGGGTGGCCAGGACCAGTCCCGGTTTTTCGAGCAGTTTGAAATAGCTGGCCACGGAAAATTCCGGGCGGACGAAGTTCGGGCCGTGGTCGACGGCACCCCAGTAAGGGGAACAGGCCAGACTTGCCAGTATGCCCTGCTGCGGGTCGAGCAGGTCCTTGCGCGTGTCGTAGGTGGCCTCGGTCGGCACGAAGACGAAACCGTAGCGGGTGCCGTCCTCCCAGGGACGCGATTCGTCCTTCTCGATGTAGGAGGCGCGGTAGCCGAGTCCCGCGCCGGCGGTGAGGGTGTCGGTGAAATGGCGGCGCACCATGGCCGTGGTCTGGGCGGTCTGGCCCTTGTAGGCCTTCTTGTTTTCGTCGGCCACTTTGCCCTTGGCCACAAACAGGTTTTTTGGGGCCAGGAAGTCGGGCTTTTCAAAAGTGATTTCGCCGAGTTGCTCGATGGCCGAGCCGGTCGCCGCCACGGAGAGCTTCTCGCCGCCGCCGAAGAGGTTGCGGTTTTCCCAGCTGAGGTTCGCTCCGGGGCCTTCGTCGGTTTTGTAATTGACGCCGCCTTTTACGGTGCGATGCTTGCGCTCGATTACCTTGACCTGGATGGGGGCCTGGCCCGAGGCGTCGAGCGTCTCCGCCGGCTCCACCTGGACCATGGCGAACAGGTCGAGGCCGACGAGTTTCTTGCGGTAGCGGGCCACGAGGTCCGCGTCGTAGGGCTGGCCTTGCTTCCAGGGGATCTGGGCGGCGAGGTAGGCCTCCTTGATCGAGGTCAGTCCGGAAAAGCGCAGCGGGCCGAAGGTCGCCCGGGGCCCGGGATCGATGGTCCAGGCCACGGTCACGTCATGGTTGGCGAAATTGGCCGTGACCGTGCGGTGGCCGATCTTGGCGTAGGGGCGGGCCTGCCGGTGCAGGAGATCGGTGATCCTGGCTTCGGCGTCGACCACGGCCTTGGCCAGAAACGGTTCGGGCACGGGCAGTCCGATCTGCTCCGGCGTCGGCAGCGCGGCGTCCCGGCCCGGATGGTCGGGCGGCACGACAAGGGTCACCTTGGCGAGCGTGAAGCGCGGACCGGTCTCGATGGAGTAGGTCAACACCGCCGGCGAAACCTTCTGGTCGAGGCCGATGGTGATGGCGGCGGCGAAATAACCTTCGGACTGAAAGACCTTGGCAAAGGCCGACTTGTCCTCGGCGGCACGGCGTTCGAGGAGCAGGGCCGAGTCGGGCGGGCTCTGGATCAGGCTTTCCGCCTTGGACACCTGTTTTAAAAGCTCGAGGATGCGGGGATCGGCGTCGCCGGTGTAGCGCACCACGTAGGCCAGACCGCTCTGGGCCGCTTGGGGAGCGGCATACGCGGGCTGCCGGATGCCGGCGCAGACGGCCATGAAGGCGAAAACGGCCCAAAGGGCGGCGGAGGTCCTTGAATGCATGCGCTGTCCGATAGGGGGTGTCTCCTTACCTGCAAAACCGGCCGACGAGAGCAGCCGTAACACGAGCGCAAGCGGCCAAGCAACAGGACGAACGCCGGATCGAGTCGAAAAGGCTCTTTTTTTATTGCCGCAATTACGCCCGGGGACGTTTTCACGATGTCCTCCCGCACAGGGCCTTTTGCGGAAGAGGCAGGACGGCTTGACCCTTCGGGAAGCGATAGCATAATAGGGAATACGGAAAATATCGCGGCACGATCCACGTTTCGAGAACCATGACGGGCAAAGGCTGGTGGAATTTGAACAGCCCCAAGCGCATTTTGGCTATTGACGATGAACGCATCAACCTTCGGGTGATAGGCGGGCTGTTGCGCAATCTCGGCCATGAACCGGTGCTCATGGAATCGTTCGCCGAGGCGCTCCAGTACCTGGACCCGAGCATCGATCTGGTGCTGCTCGACGTCATGATGCCCGAAACCGACGGCTTCACCGTGGCCAAGAAGATTCGGGAAATCCCGGAAGTGGCTGATGTGCCCATCATCATGGTCACGGCGCTCACCAGCAAGCAGGATCGGCTCAAGGCTGTGGAGGCCGGCGCCAACGACTTCATCTCCAAGCCCATCGACCTGACCGAACTGCGGGTGCGCGTGAGTTCGCTTTTAAAGATGAAGGAGTCCCAGGACGAGGTGAAGCGCTACCAGGCCGAACTCGAGGAAATGGTGGCCGTGCGCACCTCGGCCCTCAGGATGGCCCTGGAAAACGTCAAGGAATCCCAGCGCACCATCCTCTCGGCCCACCTGGAGACCATCCACCGCCTGGCGTCCGCCGCCGAATTCAAGGACGAGGAGACCGCCGACCACATCCAGCGCATGAGCCGCTACTGCGCCCTGCTTGCCGGTAAGCTGGACCTGCCCGACGCCGAGGTCGACCTGGTTTTGCAGGCCAGCCCCATGCACGATATCGGCAAGATCGGCATCCCCGACAGCATCCTTTTGAAACCGGCCAAGCTCACGCCCGAGGAGTGGGTGGTGATGCAAAAGCACACCATCTTCGGGGCGCGCATCCTGGGCGAGTCCAATTTCGAGCTCTTGCGTGTGGGCGAGATCATCGCCCTGTCCCATCACGAGAAGTGGGACGGTTCGGGCTACCCCAAGGGCCTTGCCGGCGACGACATCCCCCTTTATGGCCGCATCTGCGCCGTGGCCGACGTCTTCGACGCCCTGACCAGCAAGCGTCCCTACAAGGAAGCCTTCTCCAACGAGAAATCCCTGGAGATCATGCGGGCCGGCCGGGGCAGCCATTTCGATCCGCGCGTGCTGGACGTTTTTCTGGGCGATTTCGCCAGCGTCGAGAAGATTCAGCGGGAATTCGAGATGTAAGGGCCTGTTCGAGGGACCCGAAACCTATGCCCGATAGCGACAAACGGCCGTTCGTGCTCATCGTGGACGACGTGCCGGCCAATATCCGCATCCTGGCCGAATTTCTGCGCGACGGGCACGACATCCGCGTGGCCGCCCGGGGGGCGGACGCCCTGGACCTGGCCAGGCGCCTTCCTCCGGACATCATCCTGCTCGACGTCGTCATGCCCGACATGGACGGCTACGAGGTCTGCCGCCGCTTGAAGGCCGATCCGGTCACGGCCGAAATCCCGATCATCTTCGTCACCGCCAAGTTCGCCCCCGAGGATGAGGCCTACGGGCTCTCGCTCGGAGCCGTGGACTACATCGTCAAGCCGGCCAGCCCGGCCGTGGTGCGGGCACGGGTCAAAAACCACCTGGAACTGCGCGCGGCCAGGGAGACGCTGGCCCGGCAAAACGCGGCTCTGACCGAGGCGGCCAAGTTGCGCGAGGACGTGGACCGCATCATGCGCCACGACCTCAAGGCGCCGCTGACCGGCATCATCGGCCTGCCGCCGCTGATCCTGAACGAGGGGAATCTCAGCGACACCCAGTCCATGTTCGTGCATCTGATCGAGGAAAGCGGCCTCAAGATGCTGTCCATGATCAACCAGTCCCTGGACCTGTTCAAGATGGAGCGCGGGACGTATG
The DNA here is from genome assembly GCF_047785625.1 of Solidesulfovibrio sp. C21. Classification (NCBI taxonomy): domain Bacteria; kingdom Pseudomonadati; phylum Thermodesulfobacteriota; class Desulfovibrionia; order Desulfovibrionales; family Desulfovibrionaceae; genus Solidesulfovibrio; species Solidesulfovibrio sp. C21. Next base: position 43,486 of record NZ_JBLODY010000023.1, on the reverse strand, counting down.
TGCTGCGGGCCGAGTCCATGGACGCGGCGGCGGTGGTGCGGCGTCTTTTCGTGGAGATGGCGACCGTTGCCGGGTACAAGCGCAATGTGCTGGCCCTGACCGTCGCCGGCCGGCCGGACGACGGCAAAATGCCGGTCAGGCTCACGGCCGAGCGGTTGCTTTTCTACACCATGCTGGCCAATTGCCTGAAAAACGCGCTGGAAGCCTCGCCCGAGGAGGGCGTGGTCACGGTCGACCTGCGCCCCGGCGATCCGGCCGTAATAACCGTGACCAACCAGGGCGTGGTGCCGGCGGATATGCGGGGACGCTTTTTCACGAAGTACGCCACCTCGGGCAAACTGGACGGCACCGGACTCGGGACCTACTCCGCGCGACTTATCGCCGAAGCCCACGGCGGAACCGTGCGCATGGAAACCTCCGACGCCACCGGCATGACCACGATCACTATCATTTTGCCCCAGAGGTGAGCGGGAGAAGACAGTGCGAGAGGGGAAACCCTTTAAAAAGGGTTTCCCCTCTCGCGCTCTCCCCTTCCTCAATTTTTTACCGGTATATATAGTTAGCGATAACAGTTTGTTATCGCCAAAAGTCTTGGGAAGGGGGTCCGGGGGGAACCTTTCTACAGAAAGGTTCCCCCCGGTTCTTCCTCCTCCCGCAGCATACGCCGCAGGATCTTGCCGCTTTGCGTGCGCGGCAGGGATTCCCGCAGCGTGACCGCCCGCACGATGACGATGGGGCCGAGTTCGCGGCGCACGTGGGCGCGCAGGTCCGAGGCGAAGGCGTCGGCGTCGGCGTAGGCCTCCTGCCACTGGGAGGAGGGCACCACGAAGGCCTTGGCCACCTCGCCCTTGATCTTGTCCGGCAGTCCGATCACCGCCGCCTCGATGACGAAGCGGTGGGACGTGAGCGCCGCTTCCACCTCGGCCGTGCCGATGCGGTGCCCGGCGATGTTGAGCACGTCGTCGGCTCGGCCCTGGATCCAGAAATAGCCGTCCTCGTCGCGCCGGGCCACGTCGCCGGCGAAATAGACGCCCGGTATCTTGTCCCAGTAGGCGGCGGCGTAGCCGGCCTCGTCGCCGGCAAGGCCGGTGAGCATCCCGGGCCAGGGTTTTTTTAAGACCAGAAAACCGCCCTGGCCCGGAGGCACGGCCCGGCCGTCCTCGTCCACCACGTCGGCGGCGACGCCGGGCAGGGCCTTGCCCACGGAACCGGGTTTGAGCAGGGAGATCGGCATGGGCGAGAGCATGGCCATGCCCGTCTCGGTCTGCCACCAGGTGTCGAGGACCGGGCAGTTGGATCGGCCGATGTGCTTGTAAAGCCACATCCAGGCGTCGGGGCCGAGGGGCTCGCCCACGCTGCCGAGCAGGCGCAGCGTCGAGAGGTCGCGTTTTTTGGGGTACTGCGGCCCGTAGCGCATGAGCATGCGGACAAGGGTCGGCGTGGCGTAAAAGATGGTGGCCCCGTAGCGCTCGATGATGGCCGGCAGGCGGTCGGCCTGGGGATAGAGGGGGTGCCCTTCGTAGAGGATGACCGTGGCCCCGGTCAGAAACGGCCCGTAGACGCCGTAGGTATGGCCGGTGATCCAGCCCGGGTCGGCCGTGCAGAAGTGGATGTCGGTCGGCTTGACGTCGAAGACGGTGCGGAAGGTGTGGTGCGCGCCGACCATGTAGCCGCCGTGGCTGTGCACCACGGACTTGGGCTTGCCCGTGGCCCCGGAGGTGGGCAGCCAGAAAAGCGGTTCCCCGGCTTCCATGATCTCGGTCGCGGCCTCGGGCGATTCCTGGCGCAGCAGGTCATGGTAATAGAGGTCCCGGGGCTCCTGCATGTCGATGTCGTCGCCGGTGCGGCGCACGACCACCACCGTCTCGGCCACGTCCGGCCTGGCGTCGGCCAGGGCCTCGTCCACCACGGCCTTGAGGTTTATGAGCTTGCCGCCCCGGTAGAAGCCGTCGGCCGTCACGAGCACCTTGGCCCCGGCGTCGCTCAGGCGTTCGCGCAGGAATTTGGCCGCGTAGCCGGCGAAGACAAAGACGTGCACGGCCCCGATCTTGGCCGTGGCCAGCATGGCGATCACGGTTTCGGGGATGGGCGGCATGTACAGGCACACCCGGTCGCCGCGCCCGACGCCGAGCGCCCGAAGCGCCCCGGCCAGCCGGTTGACCTCGCGGTAGAGCTCGAAATAGGTGAATTTGCGGCAGTCCCCGGCCTCACCCTCCCAGATGAGCGCCAGTTTGTTCTTGGTCCAGATATGGACGTGGCGGTCCAGGGCGTTGTGCACGATATTGGTGCGGGCCCCGGGGAACCAGCGGTAGGCCGGGGCCTGGGAATCGTCGAGCACGGCGTCCCATTTGCGGTGCCATTCGAGTTCGAGGGCCGCCTGCTCCCAGTAGCCCTGGTGGTCGGACGCCGCCAGCCGGTAGGCCTCGGCCAGATCGGCCGGCTTGACGTTGGCTTCGATGACCGTGGACGGGGCCGGCCGGAACACGCGCTCTTCCGTAAGCAGCGCGTCGAGGTTCGCGGTCGTCGGCATCGGTATCCTCCTTGGCGGCAAAACGCGTTTCCCCTTACAAGCCGAGAATCTGCTTGAGCTCGCCGATGCGGCGGCGGCCGATGGGCAGTTCGATGCGCGTCTTGCCGGCGGTGCGCAGCATGAAGTTGCCGCCGGGCATGGTGGCGATCTCCGTCACCTGGTCCAGGTTGACGAGGTATTTGCGGTGCACCCGGAAAAAGCGGTGGGGTCGCAGCCGTTCCTCGAGGTTTTTGAGGCGGTACGAGGTCAGAAGCTTCTTTGTGGCGGTGTGGACGAAGGAATAGTCCTCGTAGGCCTCGATGAAAAGAATCTGGGTATAGGGCATGAGGATGGTGCGGCCGTCGAAGGTGATGGGGAGTTTTTCGATGTCCACCGGCCGCTCGGAGCCCGTGTCCCAGGCCTGGCGCAGAGCCGAGAGAAAGCGGTCCTCCTCCTCGCCCTCCAGGGCGAGCTGCACGGTCTGTTCGCCCTCGGGGTCGTCGTCCAGGGCGGCCGGGGCGGCGGCGGGCCGCCATTGGGGCGGCGGGGCCTCGCGAAAGGCCGGCTTGTAGCGGGAAAGCCGCTCCAGGGTCCGGGCGATGCGCTGCGGGGAAAAAGGCCACAGCAGATAGTCGGCCGCGCCGAGTTCGAAGGCCGCAAAGGCCCGGGATTCGTCCGTGGCGATAAAGACCAGCCCGGGCTGGCGCTTGGCAGCTGTCAGCGCCTGGGCCAGCTCGAAGCCGCCCACTTCGCCCGGCAGGTCCACGCCGCAGAAAAGGAGACCGTAGGGAATGGCCCGCAACAACTCGGACGCTTCGTAAGCGTCCACGGCCTCGCCGAGCACCCGGATGAAATCCGCGTCCGCCAGCCCCTGGCGCAGGGCCGTGCGGACTTCGGGGTCGGGGTGCACGAGCAGGGCCGCGATACGGTCCATAAGGCGTCCTTCTTAGGGAGCGGTAAAAAGGGAGGGCAGGGCGCTGCGGCGCTCCCAGGCGGCCGCGAGCCTGCCCGCGATGTTTTCGGCGACGCGGCGGTCGAAGACGGCGTCCGCGCCGGCGGCAAAGGCGGTGGTCGCGTCGCCCTCGGCGAAGTCGCCGACCAGGAAGAGGGCGAGGCCTTCCCGCTGCCGGCCGGTGAGCGTGGCCACGGCCTCGAGCAGTTCCCGGGCGGCCGGTCCGTCCAGGGCCACGACCACGGCCGGAAGCAGGCCGGCCACATCGGCCCGGTTCTGGTCCGGCTCGGGCGCGGCATCGAGCACATGCCAGGCGGGGGCCGCAAAGGCCGCGTCCAGGGCCTGCCGCCAGGGCGCGTCGCCCAGGGCGGCGATGACCAGGCGCGAACCCGGGGGGACGGGCCGGGGATCGGGCAGGGGCGTCACTTCGGGCGTCTGCCCGGTCGCCGGAGCCGGGGGCGGCGGCGAGGCCGCGCCCGTCGGTGCGTCGAAGACCGCGCCGGTCTCGATGCGGGTGAAGCTGCGGCGCTTGCCGCAGGCCGGACAGGTAAAGGCCGCCCGGCCGCCGACCGGCGGTTTGTCCGGGGCAAGCGTCAGCGTGTGGTTGCCGCAGGGGCAGGTGATGACGGCCGCGCCGGTCATGACGGCTCTCCCGTGACGGAGTCCCCGGGCGACGGCGCGTCCAGGGAAAGGCCGGTGATGGAGGTGACGGGCAGGCCGCGTCCGGCCTTGACCGCATCCAGGGCGCGGGCCAGCGCGGCCCGATCCGAGGCGCGGGCCAGCGCCGTCTCCTCGGTGATGGTCCCGGCGGCATACAGGGCGGCCGTGGAGGCGTCGAAGGTGACCATGCCGTAAGGCTCGCCCTGTTCCAGGATGTCGGAAAATCCCATCCCCTGCTCCTTGGGCGCGCGGATGCGGTCCCGGGTGCGCAGCGTCGCGGCCAGCACCTCCACGGACACGGCCCGTCCGCCGCCGAGGCGCGGCAGCAGCCGCTGGGCCGCCACGTAGCGAAGGCTCCCGCCCAGGCGTTGCCGGGCCAGCGTCTGTTCGCTGGGGCTGAAAAAGGCCAGCAGCCGCTCCACCGCGCCGGCGCAGTCGGCCGTATGCAGGGTGGTGAGGACCAGATGCCCGGTTTCGGCCGCGCCAAGGGCCGCGTCCACGGTCTCCCGGTCGCGCGCCTCGCCGACGAGGATCACGTGGGGGGCCTGGCGCAGGGCGGAGCGGATGCCGTCGGCGAAATCGGGGAAATCCGTGCCCAGCTCCCGCTGGCTGACCACGCCGCGCCCCGGGGAAAAGATGTTTTCCACCGGGTCTTCCAGGCTGACCACGTGTACCGCCCGTGTGGCCAGGATGGCGGCGGTCAGGGCGGCGAGCGTGGTGGATTTGCCCGAGCCCGTGGCCCCGACCACCAGCACCAGTCCCTCGGCCAGGGCGGCCATGCGCGCGAAAACCGGCGGCAGCCCGAGGGCGGCCAGGGCCGGCGGCGCGTCCGGCAGCCGGCGCAGCACCAGCCCCAGGCTGTCCCCGGCCCGGTAGGCGTTGACCCGGAAGCGCACGCCGGTCGGGTGGCGGTAGGCCGCGTCGCAGCCGCCCCGGGCGCGCAGGTCGGCTATGAGCCGGGCGTCCGTGCCCACAAGCCCCCGCACCAGGGCTTCGGTCTGGGCCGGGGCGAGGGGGCCGGTGAGCTGGGGCAGGGCCAGCGGGGTGAACACGCCGTCGAGGAGCGCTCCGGCCGGGGAGCGGGCGGTGAACATGTAGTCCGAGGCGGCCGGGGCTTGGCCCAAGGCCGCGCCGACGACGGCGTTGAGCAGGCGGCGGGGCATGGTGGTCAGGCCTCCCGGACCGCTGTTTTCGGGGCCATGTCGGCGAACCGCGTCTTGTTGGCCGCGTTTCTCCAGGCGTCGAGGCCGTCGATGCGCCCGGCGGCCAGCAGTTCGAGCATGGCCTCGTCCAGGGTGCGCATGCCTTGCTTCCTGCCCGTCTCCATGACCGAGTAAAGCTGGAACACCTTGTTTTCCCGGATGAGGTTGCGCACGGCCGTGTTGGCCAAAAGGATTTCCTGGGCCAGCACCCGGCCCGGGGCGTCGGCGCGCCTGAACAGCACCTGGGAGATCACGGCCACCAGGGATTCGGACAGGGCCGAGCGGATTTGCGCCTGCCGGTCGCCGGGAAAGACGTCGATGATGCGGTCGATGGTCTTGGCGGCGGACACGGTGTGCAGGGTCGAGAGCACCAGATGGCCGGTCTCGGCCGCCTCCAGGGCCAGCTCGATGGTTTCCATGTCGCGCATTTCGCCGACCAGGATGATGTCAGGGTCCTCGCGCAAGGCCCCACGCAGGGCGGCGGCGAAGCTTTTCGTGTCGCGCCCCACTTCGCGCTGGTTGACGAGGGCCGCGGCCGGGGCGTGCACGAACTCGATGGGGTCCTCGATGGTGATGATGTGGTCGCGTCGGTTCTCGGCGGCGTGGCGCACCATGGCGGCAAGCGTGGTGGATTTGCCCGAGCCCGTGGGGCCGGTGACCAGCACCAGTCCCTTGGGCCGCATGGCCAGCTCGGCCAGGATGTCGGGCAGCCCCAGGTCGGCAAGCGTGGGCACGTTTTCGGGGATGGCCCGAAACGAGGCCGCCACGCCGCGCTCCTGGCGGAAGTAGTTGGCCCGGAACCGTCCGATGCCGGGCGAGGCGTAGGCGAAGTCGAGGTCGCCCGTCTCCTCGTAGGCCTTGACCAGCCGTTCGGGGGCGATCTCGTAGAGCAGGGTCTTTAATTCCTCGTTTTCGAGCACCTTGTATTTGATGCGCTCGAGCCGGCCGTTTATGCGCAGCACCGGCTGGGCACCGCTCGAGAGGTGCAGATCCGAAGCGCCGGTTTCCTTGAGCATCTGAAAAAACGCGTCGATTTGGGCCATGGGTCCGCCATGTTGTTGGGGTATTGCGCTGACCCACCCTAGCATCAAGCCCGGTGGTTTTGGAATCGCCGCGTGGAGGCCGGTTGTGCTGGGCACGGGTTTTGTAGGGAAGAGGGTGCCCCGGGTGGTCCGTTTTCAGGAAGTCCCGGGGAATTGACCGGTTATGATGCAAACGGCGGAGGGAAGGTCCGCCGGGGAGATTAACGGAATGAAACGGTTGTGTGCGGGAAATAAAAAAGTGGAACGGATGGATGGCGCGTTGCGCGCGTCCCCGGGTTTTTTTTTGGCCCAAGCCGACCGTAAGTATCGTTAGATAGCGATAAGGAGCGATGCGCCATGCGGGAACACGTGGGAGAGATCAAGGAAACCTACACGGTGCAGGAAGTGGCCAGGCTGCTCAAATGCAGCGACCAGACGGTGCGCAAGTTCATCAAGGGCCACACCCTGCATGGCGTCAAGGTCGGACGCGGCTGGCGCATCAGCCATGACGAGGTGTCACGGCTGACGCGCTTGCAGGGCTAGCCGCGGCGCCGCTTTTGGAAAACGAACACCGGATGATCTGAACGGAACACGACGATGCCCAAGGAAAAAACAACCACGCCGAACCAGCGGCTGCTGGAGATGATTCGCCGGCCGGCCGGAAAAACGGCGGCAAGTGCCCCCCGGGAGCGAAAACCGGGTAAGGGGGCGCGTCTTTTTTCCTTCGGCAAGGCCGTTTCCGTCGGCGTGGACATCGGGCAGACGCAACTGACCTGCATCAAGGTGCGCGGCCACGATGCCGGTTTCGAGGTGCTTGGAGCCGTCGTCGTCCCCGTGCCCGAGGGTGTCGCGCCCGGCAAGGAGGGCTTCGCGGCCTTGCTGCGCCGCACGCTGTCCGAGTTGTGCGGTCCCGGCCCGACCCCGCGCATCTGGGCGGCGGACCAGAGTTCCCGGGCCAACATCCAATTCGTGACCATCCCCAAGGTGTCCTCCGGCCAGGTGGACAACGCGATGTTCTGGACGGCCAAAAAGGAAATGAGCTTCGACGAGGCTTCGGTGGTGTTCGATTTCGAGCGCCGGGGCGAGACGACCGAAAAAGGCATGGAGCGGCTCGGCGGGCTCGCCTACACCGCGCCGCGCGAAGCCGCCGAGGCGCTGCGGGCCGATTTCGTCAAAGCCGGCTTCCCCCTGGCCGGGCTCACCCTCGAATCCTTTGCCGACCAGAATTTCTACCGCCGCCGCATCCTGCACGAGGCCGCCGGGACCACGGCCAACCTCCATGTGGGCCAGAACTGGTCGCGCCTGGAAATATTCAACGACGGCAACCTGATGTTCGTGCGGGTCATCAAGACCTCCATGTCGGGCATGGAACAGGCGGTGATGGAAGCCCTGGAGGCGAACCTGTCCGCCACGCCGCAGCCCGTGCCGGAACAGGGCATGGCCCTGGCCCCGGGCGCGGCCGGGGATACGCTGCTGGATCTGGACGACGGGGGGGATGCCGCAACGGGCCTGGTGCTCGAACTCGAGCCCGAACCCGAGGCCACGCCCCCCCCGAAAAACGCGGACCAGCCGGCCCGGCCGCGCGTGACCAAGGAGCAGGCCCGGGAGCTTTTCTGGAGCATCATCTACGGCTGCGAGGATCTGGGCACCTGCCATCCCGGCCTGGGGCTCGAGCCTCAGGACGTCATGGGCATGCTCGAACCCGTGGCCTCGCGGCTGGTGCGGCAGGTGGAAATGACGCTCAAACACTACCGCGAGTCGTTCGGCTTTGACGCGGTGTCGCACTTGACCGTGTCGGGCCTTTTGGGCGGCAGCAAGACGTTCGTGTCCTATATCGGGGAGCAGACGGGACTTCGCTGCACCCCCCTCGATCTGCTGGGCGCGCGCGTGCCCAAGGTGCCGCTCCTTGACGGCTGGATGCTGCCCGGCCCGGCCTGGAGCCAGGCCCTGGGACTGGCCCTTGCCGATGTGGACGTCACGCCGAGCGTGTTTTTCACCTACAGGGAAAAGGCTTCCGTCCGGGTCTCACGCCTGCTCGAGCAGTGGACGCTGATCATTTTGGCCCTGGTGCTCGCGACCATGGCGTTTTTCTCCTTCGACGCCGCTTCCACCCGGCGCGCGCTCACCCGGGAGCGGGACGCGATCAACGGGCAACTGGCGTCCCTGGGCGGCGGCATGGACGTGGCCTCCCTGTCGCGGATGACGGATGATCTTCGCGCCAAGCGGGCAATGCTGCGCGCCTTTGCCGGGCGCAACCAGGCGGTCGGCGTCTGGGAGAGAGCCTTGGCCCTGGCGCCCGACGGCGTCGGCGTCGGCACGCTGACCACCGAACTCGGCGCGCCGCGGGAGTCGGACAAGAAAAGCGGCAAGAAAGGCAAGGACGCGGCGGGAACGGGGCGTTTGGTCCTCGACGGCATGATCACCGGTGATGCCCGCCTGTTCGATTCGATGCTGGCCAGCTATGTGGTGGCCCTCGAAGGGGAGCCGCTTTTCGAGAATGTCACGGTCAAAAAAAGCGAAGTGGAACCCCTTGCCGACGGCGCTTCGGGACTGCGCTACGTCATCGGCCTCGAGCTTTCGGAGACCACGCCATGAAGCTTACCGAGATCAAGCGCCGCCTGCCGCCCCGTACCCTGGGATTCCTGCTCGCGGGCGCGGTCATCGCGGCGGGGTTCATGGCGGTTTTCATCGTGCCGGATTACCACGCCGCCAGGGAACTGCGACAGGAGCTTGCGCACTTGCAAGCGTCGCTGACCATGCGTCGCCAGTTCGCCCCGGTCGCCAAGTTGCTCACGCAGGCCCGGGAGCATTTGCAGCAGGTGGGCCCGGTCGGCGGCAAGGCCACGCTGCCCCTGTCCGACGTGGGCCGGCTCAACACGATTTTCGGGGACATGGCCACACCGCTCGGGCTGCGGGTGACGCGCGTTTCCCCGGACCCTTCCTCGGTGACGCGAAAGGGCCTGCTGGCGGTTCGACTCGGATTTCTGGGACCGGCGGAGGCCTTCCGGAAATTCATGCTGGCCTTTGGCCGGTACGGGCCCCTGGTCAAAGTGGAGTCGGTGTCCACCATGGCCGGCGCGGAAGGGCGCGAATACGCCATGAAATGCTGGCTGGCGATCAAGTAGGCGGTCTGGGCAATGAGCAAACGCGAGAAAATCCTTTTGGCGGCGGTCTGCGTCACGGCCGTGATCGGGCTTTGGGTCACGCTGGACCGGCCCTCGTCCCCGACCGCCCGGCAGCCCAATCCCGGCGACGCCACCCAGGCCGCGAACCTGTTGCGCGCCATCAAGGACTCGGATCTGAGCCCGGCCGAAATTTCGCTCGTTGCGGCCATCGGCGAAAAATGGCCGATAAAATCCTTTTACGACAAGCCGTTATCCGGGCGCGCCTCCGTGCAGCATTCGGTTCTGCCCCGCTACTCGGGATACGTGGAGCTTGGCAGCGGCAAATTGGCCGTCGTGGACGGCATGGAATACCAGGTCGGCGACGCCCTGGACGGCGGCGGCTACAAGGTCGTGTCCATCGCCCCGGACCAGGTGGTGTTGGAGAGTCTGGCCAACGGGCAGCAGATGACGATTCCCTACGAGGGTCAGGAAGCCCGGGGGCAGGACGCCCATGGACGCTGAGCCATGGCGCGTCGCGCCGGACAGGATGGGAGAATGCATATGCGAGGTCGCGTCATGAACGCGGGGAAGTGGGGCAGGGCCGCGCTGGCGGCGCTCTTGGCGGTGTCCCTGACCGCGCCGGGTTGCGTGAAAAAGCCGCACAAGGATGCCTTTATCGAGCATTGGGATGCCCGGGCCGTCCAGTCGGAGGGCTATTCCCCGACGAGCCATCCGCGTCGGATCGAATTCAAGAAGGCGGCCCTCGCCTCCAAAAAAGACAAGGCTGCGGAGAAGCCGGCGCGGGCCCTGCCCACCCAGAAAGTGACGCTGCGCATGTACGACACGGACCTGGTGGCCGTGGTGCGGGCCATGGCCCGGGCGGCCAACCAGAACGTGGTGCTTTCCTCGTCGATTCCCGGTTCGACCGGCGCCGGCGAGGGGCCGCAGCAGGGCAAGGGGCTTCGCATCAACGTCAACGTGACCGACGCCCCCTGGGACGAGACGTTTAAAAGCATCCTGGCCTCCAACGGCCTGACCTACTCGGTGGAAGGCGACATCATCCGCGTGATGACCGTGGCCGACATGGAGCAGCAGCAAAAGCTCAAGGAAACCAGCAATAAAGTGGCGGCCGAAGCGGCCAAGGCCAGGGAACTCGAACCCGACGTCACAGCCCGGGTCGAGATCAACTACGCCGAACTTTCCAAAATGTACGCCACGCTTTCGGCCATGTGCGGCTCTTCCGGCGCGACCATGCCCGGGCAGCAGCAGGCCAAACAACCGACTCCGGCCGGCCAGACCGCCCACAACATCACGCCGGACCGGTCCGCCAACGATACGATCAAGATGCGCGGCCAGGGCGGGCGTCGGCCCGGCCAGCTCAATTGTTCGATCGTGCCGGACCAGCACAGCAATTCCATCATCATCCAGGCCCCGGAGGAGGACGCGAAAAAACTGGTGGCGCTCATCGAAGAGCTCGACAAGCCGCGTCCCCAGGTCAAGCTCAAGGCCTTTATCGTGCAGACCGACCGGACCACGGCCCAGGCGCTGGGCGTGCAGTGGGGCGGGTTGCTGAAAAACTCCAACTTCCGGATGTCCCCGGCCCAGCTCGCGACGACCTCCACCACCACGACGTCGGGCAATAACGGTTTGACCTCGGCCTCCGGGGGGTCCTCCAACTCGACCCTCAGCGGCTCCGGCAGTTCCTCCAACGCCAATAGCGGCAGCACGAGCGCCAGCAACGTGTCGAGCCCGATCTTCCCCGGCGGCACGTCCGGCAACGGCTTCGGCCTCAACTATCCGGCTTCGACCTTGAACAAATCCCTGATCACGGCCTCGGGCCTTGGGGCCGCCGGCGCCGGGGTCGACTTCCTGTTCGGCAAGATCGGGGAAAACGTGCTGGAGGCCCAGCTCACCGCCCTGGCCGAGGAGAACAAGTTGAAAATCCTGGCCAGCCCCACCATCACCACCATGGAGAACCAGACGGCCTTCGTGGAAAACGGCATGGATGTGCCCTACACCTCCACCTCCCAAAACGGCACCAACGTCCAGTTCGCCAACGCCACCCTGCGCCTCGAGATACTGCCCCATGTGGTGGACGGCACCAACCTGCGCATGAAGATCACGGTCAAGGATGACCAGGTGGACACCACGCGCACCGTGGACGGCAACCCCTACATCTACAAACGCGAGACCCAGTCGAACCTGGTGGTCGAGGACCGCGAGACCATCGTCATCTCCGGGCTGGTCCGGGACACGATGTCCGACGGCAACTCCGGCGTGCCCTACCTGCGGGACATCCCGGGGCTTGGCTGGGCCTTTAAGTCCAAGAACTCGAGCGTCGAGCGCGAGCAGATGCTTATCTTCATAACGCCCATCATTCTCAAGGAAAAACCCATCGCGCCGGTGCCGCCCGTGGCCGATCGCGTCGACCCCAAAGCCCTCTCGCCCGTCGCGGCGGCCGAAGTCGTCAGACCCTAAAGGAGTGTGCCATGAGCTACTATAAGGCCCTGGGCCTCGTCCGCGAGCCCTTCTCCAACTCTCCGGACCCGGATTTGCTCTACCGGGCCCCGTCCCACCTGGAATGCCTACAGCATATGGAAATCGCCGTGCGTCTGCGGCGCGGACTCAACGTGGTGCTTGGCGAGGTGGGCACGGGCAAGACCACGCTCGGCCGGGAACTGACCCGGCTCCTCGACGGCGACGACGACATCGAGGTCCATTTCATCGACGACCCCTACCACGCCACGCCCGAGGATTTCCTGTTATCCCTGGCCCGGCTGTTCGGCCTGGACGCGGCGCCGCTCGGGCGCGACGCCGGGCTGTTACGCGAGGCGCTCAAGGCCGAGCTGCTGCGGCGTGGCCAGGACGGCCGGCGGATCGTGGCCCTTATTGTGGACGAGGGGCAAAAGATCACGCCGCCGTGCCTGGAGCTGTTGCGCGAACTGCTCAATTTCGAGACCAACACCCACAAGCTGTTGCAGATCGTCATCTTCGCCCAAAACGAGTTCGAGGACGTGCTGGCCGCGCGGCCCAACCTCGAGGACCGGGTCAATTTTCGCTACCGGCTTTTGCCGCTGACCAGGACCCAGACCCGGCGCATGATCGAAACCCGTCTGGCCCTGTGTTCCCCGGAAGGACGCGTCCCGGCCGTGTTCACGTCCCTGGCCTGCCGGCGCATCCATCGCCTGACCGGCGGTTATCCGCGCAAGATCGTGCGACTGTGCCATCTGTCCATGCTCCTGGCGGTCGGTTTCGGCCGCCAGCGCATCGGCTGGGGGCTGGTCGGCCGGGCGGCCAGGGAGCAGCGGGGGGCCACTTCCGTGTGGTTGCGCCGGGGAGGGCTTGCCACCGGCTGCGCCCTGGCCGGTTTGATCAGCGTCGGCATGCTAAGCGGGCAGCCGCCGTTCGTGCGGCATGGCGCGGATATCCTGAGTCGGGCAGTCGCTTCCCTGCCCCCCGCCCAGGCTCCCGCTCCGGCCCTTGCGCCGAGCGGCAACCGGACACCGGCCATGCCGGCGGTTCCCGTGGCCGAGGCCGCTTTGGCCAAACCGGCCGTGCCGCTTCTGGCCGCTCATGCCGGCGCGGCCGCCTCGCCAGCGGCCGAAACCCCGAGCCCGGTCGCCGCCCAGTCAGCGAAAGCCCAAGCTCCGGCCGCCTCGCCAGCGGCCGACGAAACGCCCCAGACCGTGTCGCCGGGGGCCAGGGTTGTCCCGTCCACGGCCGAAACCGTCGCGCCGGAGCCCGGGACGCGCCAGGGGCGGGATATGGCCGCCGCGTTGGATCTGGCGGCCGCCGCCTTGCCGCCAAACGCGCCGGAGCACATCATCGTGGTCGCTCCGGACGACGGCCTGCCGGCTGCTTCGGTCGTGGCCGCTGCCGCGGTCTCTCCGGAACTGCCGCCGGCCATGCCTGTTGCCGGCGACGGGCATTCCGGAAAGGCGGCCGCGCCGGGCAGGATCGGAGCCTGTGTCGTGCGCCCGGGCTGGAGCGTGAGCAGGCTTGCGGCGCGACTCTACGGCAGCGGCGGCAGAGAGGTGCTGTCCCGGCTCGCCGCCGCCAACCCCGGCAAGAATTTCAACCGGATTCGGGCCGGTGAAACCCTTGTCTATCCGCCCATCGAGGCCGTGGCCCCGCCCGCGGGGACCTACCTGGTCAAGGTGGCCGGCGTGGACGGGCTGGAGAGGGGATTCACCTTTATTTTCCGCCACACCGGCCAAGCGGAACTCTCGCTTTTCTGCACCCGGCTGCCCGATGCGAGCCTGCGCTTCGATGTGGTCCTGCCCGTTTTGTACCCCGACCAGGAAGCGGCGGAAGCGGCCTTGGCGGGCCTCCCCCGGGAACTTGCGGCCAGGGCGGTGCTTCTGGGCGGGTATCCTGCCGGCACGACGTATTTCACGGAACTCGGCCCGGCCTCCCGACCGGCCCCCGGCGTGACCCGGGCCGTGGCCGCCGTGGCTGGCAAGGCCGCCGTCCGGCAGGTGGCCGAGCGGCAGCCGTCGCCGCTCCCCGGACAGCCGTAAACCTGGACGAAACGCCCAAGCCGTGACAGGGAAGGGCCGACCGCGCGCGACACGTGATTACACGGGCGTTTCCGCGCCGGCCGGACCCGGGGAAGAGGAATGGAGCCCAGAAAACGCCTGCGTCTTGGCGAGATGCTTGTCTCCGCCGGACTTGTGACCGAAGACCAGTTGCGTCAGGCCCTTGCCGCCGGCAAGCGGGCCGGGCTGCGCCTTGGGCAGCAGCTCGTGCGCGAAGGCACGGTCAAGGAATCCGACATTGTCGACCTGATCAGTCGCCAGATGGGGCTTTCCAAATATACGCCCGAACGCTTTCCAGTGGACGGCAGCCTGGCCGCCATCATTCCGGCCGAGATGGCCCTGCGTGCCCGGCTCGTGCCGCTGCAAAAGACGGGCAACCTCATCCAGGTGGCCATGCCCGACCCCCTCGACGTCAGTTCCATCGAGGACATCGAGATCTACAAGAACTGCGAGGTGGAACCCGTCATTTGCACCGAGCGGGAGCTTGGCCACCTGACCAGCGCCATCTACGGTATGGGACTCGGGCTCGAAGGCGTGCTCGACAGCATCGAGAGCATGCGCGACGACGAGAAGCCGGCCGCGCGCACGACCGAGGACGTGCAGGTCAGCTCCCTGGAGGACATGGCCGGCGAGGCCCCGGTGGTGCGCTTCGTCAACTCGCTTCTGTCCCAGGCCGTGCGCGAGGGCGCAAGCGACGTGCACATAAGCCCCGAGCGCGACCAGGTGCAGATCCGCATGCGTATCGACGGCAAGCTCAAGGCCGTGCCCTCGCCGCCCAAACCCATGATCCTGCCCATCGTTTCGCGCATCAAGATTCTCGGCAACCTCGACATCGCCGTCAGCCGCGTGCCCCAGGACGGCCGCTTCACCGTGGCCATCGACAAGCGGGAGATCAACATCCGCGTCTCGACCCTGCCGACCATCCATGGCGAGAATCTGGTGTTGCGTCTTTTGGACATGAGCGCCGGCGGGCTGCTTTTGACCGACCTGGGCCTTGCCCCGGACGACCTGGCCAAGCTCCGGCTGGTGGTGGAAAAGCCCTACGGCATGTTCCTGGCCACCGGGCCGACGGGTTCGGGCAAGTCCACCACGCTTTTTGCCCTGCTGCGCGAGATCAACCGGCCGGACATCAACGTCGTCACCCTGGAGGACCCGGTCGAGTATCGCCTGGACGGCGTGCGCCAGGTGCAGCTCAACCGTCGGGCCGGCATGACCTTTGCCAGCGCCCTGCGGTCCACGCTGCGCCAGGACCCGGACGTGGTGCTGGTGGGCGAGATCCGCGACGCCGAGACCGCCGCCATCGCCACCCAGGCGGCGCTGACCGGCCACAAGGTGCTCTCCACCGTGCATACCAACGACGCGGCCGGCGCGGTCATGCGGCTTATGGACATGGGCATCGAGCCGTTTCTGGTGTCCTCGGTGCTGGTCGCCTCCATTGCCCAGCGCCTGGTGCGCCGGGTCTGCCCCAACTGCGCCGAGCCCTACACGCCAAAGCCCGAGGTGCTGCGGTTCTGGAACCTGGAAGACACGCAGGGCGCGGTTTTCATGCGGGGCCGGGGCTGTTACATGTGCGGCGACACGGGATTCAAGGGGCGCGTCGGGCTTTACGAAATCCTGGTCATCGACGAGGATATCCAGGAGATGGTGGCCAAGCGCGCCACGTCGCGGGAGATCTCCCGGTTCGCCGCCGATTCGGGGCGGTTGAAACTGCTTCAGGACGACGCGCGCCTGAAAATTCTGGAAGGCAAGACCACCTTCGAAGAGGCCTCCTCGGCGGTCATGCTCTGATGCCGCCGCCCGCTAACAAGGACGCCGCGTCGTGCCGCAATATTCCTACGAAGCCATAAACGAGGCCGGCAACACCATCCGGGGCACGATCGAGGCCGAGAGCCCCGACGGCGCCAAAAACCGGCTGGCCGCCATGGGCTACATCCCGGTGTCGGTCCAGCGCGGGCTTGGCGGCTCGGACGGCGGCACGTTCAGTGCCCTGGAGGCGGCGCTGTCCCGGGTCAAGCCCCAGGAATTGATCCTTTTCACCAAGCAGTTCAAGACGATGCTCGCGGCCGGGCTGTCCATGCTCGAGATCCTCAAGGTGCTGGAGCAGCAGACGGAAAATCCCCGCCTGCGGCGTCTCTGCGGCCGTATGGCCGACGACGTCAAGAAAGGCGCGTCCATTTCCGAGGCCCTGGCCGTGCACAAGGGCGTTTTTTCGCCGCTCTACGTCAGCATGGTGCGGGCCGGCGAAACGGCGGGCGCTTTGCCGGAGGTGCTCGACCGGCTCATCTACATTATTTCCCACGAGCATCAGGTCCGCTCCGATATCCGCTCGGCGCTCCAGTATCCTATGACGGTGGTGATTGCGCTTGTCGGGGCTTTTTTTTTCCTGCTGACCTTCGTGGTGCCGGTTTTCGCCAGGATCTTCGCCAACGCCCACGCGCAGTTGCCGCTGCCCACGCGCATCGCCTTACAAGCCAACCTCTTTATCACCCACTACTGGTATGTCCTTGTGGCCGGGGTGGTCGCCGTCGTGTCGGCCTTGTATTTCTGGTTCAAGACGGAAGGCGGCCAGGTGGCCCGGGATGCTTTTTTTCTGCATGTGCCGATTATCGGCAAGCTTTTTCAGAAAGCGGCCATGTCGCGCTTCGCCTCCATCTTCGCCATCCTGCAATCGAGCGGCGTGCCGGTCCTGACCACCATCGACATCCTGGTCGAAACCATCGGCAATGCGGCTATTTCCAAAGAATTCAGGCGGATTCAAGGCATGATCCGCACCGGGCAGGGGCTTTCCGCGCCGCTTTCCCGGGCCAAGTATTTCACACCCATGGTGGTGACCATGGTGTCGGTGGGCGAGGAATCGGGCAATCTCGACGAGATGCTTTCGGCCATAAGCGAGCACTACGACGCCGAGGTGGCCTATGCGGTCAAACGCCTGTCCGATGCCCTGGGGCCGATTTTGATCGTGGGATTGGCCGGCGTGGTGGGGTTTTTCGCGCTGGCCATTTTCCTGCCCATGTGGGACATGGCCCAGGTGTCGCTGCATCATTGAGCTGCCGGCGGCGCAGGTGAAAAGCGGGGCGCTACGGGCGCGGGACAACGGCAGGGAGCGTTACAAGGCGAGAGTGGAAGGCAAGGGCATGCGGCGACGATTCGATCCGGGACTGGCGGTGCTGGTCCCCGTCATCCTGGGTGGCGTTGCGGCCCTTTCCGTTCTGTGCGCCTCCTGGCTGCCGTTTTTTTTCCCGCGCCTCGTGCCGGCGGGGAGTCCCGCGGTCACGGCCCTGGTCTCGGGCGTCTGCGTGGCCGGCGTTTCCGCGGTGTTCGTGCTTGTGGCCCTGCGCCCCATACGGCGGCTTCTTTCCACCGCGCCGCCGGTTTTGCCCCCTGCGCCCGCCGCTTCGGGCCGCGCCCTGGGGGAATTCGACCGGCTGGGGTTGGTGGCCGACCAGATGGCCGAGACACTCGGCAAGCTGGACGCCCGGGCGCTTTTTCCGGACATGGTGGGGGAAAGCCGGGTGATGCGCGGCGTTTTCGCCCAGATTCTCAAGGTGGCCGCGACAGACGCCACGGTGCTGCTCCTCGGGGAATCGGGCACGGGCAAGGAGCTGGCCGCCAGGGGCATCCACGACAAAAGCCCCAGGGCGGGCGGGCCGTTCGTTGCGGTCAACTGCGCCGCCATCCCGCCGGGACTTTTGGAAAGCGAGCTGTTCGGCCATGAGAAGGGCGCTTTTACCGGGGCCGTTTCCCGCCAGATCGGCAAGTTCGAGCAGGCCGGCGGGGGCACGCTCTTTCTGGACGAGATCGGCGACATGCCGCTCGAGACCCAGTCCAAGATACTGCGGGCGCTGGAAACGCGCCGCATCGAGCGGTTGGGAGGCAACCGTGCCCTGCCCATAAACGTGCGCATCGTGGCCGCCACCCACCGCGACCTGGCCGCCATGATCCGCCAGGGCACGTTCCGCGAGGACCTTTTCCACCGGCTCAACGTCTTTCCGCTGTCCCTGCCGCCGCTTCGGGAGCGCCGGGAGGACATCCCGATCCTGGCCGAACGGTTTCTCGAGGCGCTTCGCCCCGGAGCCACGCTTTCGGTCGAAGCCTTGCAGCGGCTTTTGGCCTATGATTGGCCGGGCAACGTGCGGGAGCTCAAAAACACCATGGAACGGGCGGCCGTGCTGTGCGGCGATACGATGGCGGTTTCCCCGGCCCATCTGCCGGGGCTGGCGGCCGGGGGGCCGGATGCCGCCGGCGCCGTCGGTGCCGCCGGCGTGGGAAACGATCTGGACGGGCGGCTTTCGGCCTATGAGAAGTCGCTCATTGAGGCCGCGCTGTCGCGCACGGGCGGGGTGCAGGCCCGGGCGGCGGCGCTTCTTGGCATCAAGGAGCGCAGCCTGTGGCACCGGGTGAAAAAGCTTGGCATCCATCCGGGCGCGTTCAAGGATTCCAGCGGGGAAGCGGGCTGATCTCCAAAATTTGATGTTCTTTCCATCAATTTTTGGAGTATGATGCGGCCTCACAGTAAGGAGATGAACTGCTTGTCGGGGCAAAATGCCGGGAAACCGGTTCGTTAAGGGAATGTGGCTTTGTTGGCATGATGCATGCTTATAAAAAATGACCCGCCTTGGGCGCAAACACTGCTTATCGGAGGAGAATGGAAATGCTGCACGTCGCCGATCGTCGCAAAAAAGGACAGCAGGGCTTTACCCTGATCGAAATCATCGCCGTTCTGGTCATTCTGGGTATTCTGGCCGTGGTGGCCGTGCCCAAGTATCAGGATTTACAATCAGAAGCTCGAAAATCAGCTGCGAAAGGCTTGGTGGCCGCAGCGCAATCTGAGTTGTCCATGACGTATGCCGCCTATAAATTGAATAGTACATCTACTACGCTGGATACAAAACTTACTGACCTCTGCAATACGACGTCTCTTGGTATTTCCAACGGGGATGGTACGGTGACTTGTACAGGAAATCCTGAGGGAGATAAAGGTTGGTTGACAGGATATGTTACAATTGTGGCGAATGTTGTAGGCGGAAGTACAGATAAGGTTACAGGTTATTGGAATAGCCCCGAGGCGAAGAAATAGGGCGGTACACGATACCTTGCTTGCCCGGGAACGGATGCGACCGTTGCGCCACATCGGTCGTGCAGGCCGCGGCCGTTCCCGGCATCCGTATTCGGGCAACGGTCGATCCGCTGGGGTGAGGCATGCCTGTCCTCCGCAATCGCCCCCCGCGACTTCGAATGCAGGCTTCACGCTGATCGAGATCGTCTGTGTGCTGGTCGTGGTGGGTATTCTTGCCGTCGCCGCCGTCTCCCATTACGATTCATTGCTCGACGAATCGAAACGGCGCGGTGCGCAAAATCTTGTTGCCGCTGCCCAGACGCAGCTCAGCCTGGAATTTGCTCGGCGGGCCGTGGCCGGCCTGGCCCTGGACGCGGATGCCCAGAATATCTGCGGGTGGGTCATTATCGATAGTCCGGATGTCGCCGCTTCGATACACTGTACCGGGAACATCGGAGGCGACGTCTCCATCACCGCCAACATCGAAGCGCAAAACGTGACCGGGAACTGGAACAGTCCCCTTGCGGGCGGAACGTGACCCCGCCGATGTTGCGAAACGACCACACCCGGGTGCGCGTCGCCAGCCTTGCCACGGTTGCGGTTTGAGCCCGCGCCGGTCCGCACGCCACAACATCCTCTTTTCCTGGGAACATGATGCAGCACGTTTCTTCCTGGGGCCGGTCCTTCAAGCCTTGGCCCGTCCTGCTCCTTTTTTGCGGTCTGGCCGTTCTGTGGGGACGCTGGCCCATCGTGGCCCTGGATTTCGACCTCTGGTACCACCTGACGGGCGGGGCCTGGATCGTTCAACACCTGCGGCTGCCCGACGCGCCGTTTTTCTCGTACGCGCCGACGGGCAAGGGCTGGGTGGATTACTACTGGCTTTTCCAGGTGCTGGTGCACGGGCTGTATCAGGTGGGCGGCTATGTCGCCTTGTCGCTTTTGCGCGCGGCGTTGTATCTGGCCGCGGTTTGGGGCGTCTTCACCTATTTCCGGGCCGCCCGGGAAGACGACGGCACTGGCGCGGCCGTCCTGACGCTTTTTTTTACCTGCGCCTATGCCCTGGCCTTGCAGCCGCGCGAGGTGTTGTTGCGGCCCCACGCCTTCACCTACCTTTTCATCATCTTTCTGCATTACGTGCTCAATTACCGCCAACGCCTCGCCTGGGCGTTGCCGGTCCTGACCGTTGTCTGGGCCAACCTGCACGGGGTGGAGTATCCCGTGGTCATGCTCGTTTTGGGCGCGTATCTGGGCGAATATTTCCTGGCCAAGCTCATGCGCCGCGAGCGCGCCGCCGCCCGGTACAAGTCGGTGCGCTGGCCGGCCATCCTTTCGCTCTACGCCATCTGCGTCACCCCGGCCGGGTTGTCGCTCCTGGCCAAGGCCTTCGACGGGCCGCCGTTTCATGAACGCGTGGTCATGGAACTGGCCGCCCAGCCGCTGGACAGGTTTCTGGCGCTCTTTTTCTATCCCGACGAGCGGCTCATGGCCGGGGTGACCAACGCCCTGGTCCTCGCTGCCGCGCTTGGCGGCCTGTGGCTGGCCGTCAACCGGAGGCTGCGGGTCAGCCGGGTGGTGCTTTTCGCCGGCGGCATGGTGCTTTTGCCGATGATGCGCCGGTTCACCTACGAATACATGCTGCTCACGCTGCCGATTCTGGGGGATGCGACGGCTCTGGCCGTTGCGCGGTTCTCCCGACCCGTCAAGGCGCGCACGGCGGCCATCGTCTCGCTTGCGGCCGTGGCGCTCACGCTTTGGACCTCGGCCGCTTTTCTGGGCTATCGGCCGCATTATCCCGTGGATACGGCCCGTCTGCCGGTTGGGGTCTGCGATTTTCTCCTGCAAAAGGGGCTCGGGGGGCGGATTTTCAACGTGCCCAATCCCGGCGGCTATCTCCAGTGGCGCCTTTTCCCCAAGTACAAGATCTACATGGACATGCAGACCATGCTTTTCCCCGGGCTCGACCTTTTCACGAGCGTGAACGCCTTTGGCGACGCGCAGATCATGCGCGGCGTGCTGCGGGATTATGCGCCGGGATTTTTGCTGGGCGACGTACAGGACAAGGATTTTGCCAAGCGCCTCGAGAAGATCGGGGGCCATTTCGTGCCGGTCTTTTTCGACGACATGCTGACGCTCTATGCCGACGCGGACAAGTATCCCGATCTTGTCGCCCGCTATAAGCTTACGGCGCTGTCCCCGGCTACCTGCGTCACGGCCGATTACGAGGCCATGGACGCCAAGGAGCGGGAGGCGGCCATGGCCGAGTGCCAGCGGTTGCTGGCGATCTATCCCGAGGGGCTTGCGGTCAACACGGTGGCGGCTAAGATTCTGCTTGCCGAGGGGCGCACCCATGAGGCGTCGGGCATTGCCGCGCGTCTCATGAAGCGGTTTCCGGCCCGCTACATGGGCTATGCCCTGGACGGGCTGGCCGCGTTCAAGGAAGGGCGTTACGAGGATTCGCTTTCGCGCAACAAGGAGGCGCTGGCCCGGGCCTTGCCGTCCGAGCGCGAGATGGTGGTGCGAAACCTCTACGCCACCTATGCGCGGCTCAAGGAATTCGGCAAGGCGTATGAGACGCTGCTTTCCGTGGTCAATCCCATGGCTTTCAGCACGAAGTTCACGGACCTGTACGATCTGGCCATGTCGGCCATTGCCAGCGGCAAGTCCCGGGAGGGCGGGCTGCTTTTGGCCATGGCCAAGGCCAAGGCGGGACCGGGCGATGCGGACAAGGTCAAGGAAATCGAGTCGCTCCAGGAGATGTTGCGGCGCGGCTGAAGGGAGCCGGGACGATGCGCCCGGTGCTTCACGGATGCCGTGCTTTGGGGTAGATTTGGCGCAAGGCTGGGATTTACGCATGGACAAGGTGGCAGCAGGCAGAGACAGGGGCGGCTTCGGGCGGGGCTTGGCGGCCCGGCGGGGCTTTACCCTTATGGAAGTCGTCGTCGTCCTCATTGTGTTGGGGATTCTCGCCCTTATTGCCGTAACCCGTCTTGAGCCGCGCAATCCCCAGGCCGTGGCCGAGGCCGACGCCTTGCGCTCGGTGTTGCGCTACGCCCAGTCGCGGGCCATGTCCGACGTCTACACCTGGGGCGTTTCCTTCACCGCCTCGGGCTACACGCTGGTTACCGGCAACACGTCGCAAAATCCGGTGTTGCTTGGCCAGAGCACGCCGACGCACACCTTGCCGGACGGAGTCGCCTGCTCGTGGGCGCTCAACAGCGGCGCCGACACCATATGGTTCAACTGGCGCGGCGAGCCGGTGACAGGCATCATTTCCACCCTTGACGCCACTGCCGCTCCGGCTGGCAGTCCGCAGACGGTCACGCTGACGGAATCGGAGATGCCGGTCACGGTCACGGTCACGCCATTTACGGGGTTTGTGCCATGAGCAAGCCGTCTGTTGTCGCCTCGCCGGGGTTCACCCTGCTGGAAATCATCATGACGCTCGTGCTGTTCGGGATTGTGGCGGTGATTGCCGCGTCCTATTTTTCTGCGGGCATCACGCGCACGGACATCCCGGTCAAGCAGTTGCAGACCGACGCCAGCCTGCAACTTGTGCTCGAGAACATGATATCGGATCAACAAAAAAAATTCCCTGGCGACTTGAATGGGTTCAATGGCGCACTAGGAACTCCCGGCCAAGTGCAGTCCACGTATGGCAGCGGATCGAGCTATGTCGTCACGGACCAGCGGTTCGTTTGTCCGGAGTCAAACACATTCGTCACCAATACCAGCGCGTATCAGTTTCTGCTGGTGACCATCAAGCCGGAGGTCAATTCCGGCGTGAGCCTGAGTTATCTTTTCAGCAGCAACAGTGCGAATGTGAATTGCAATATTCCGGGAAGCGATTGATATGGACGGCAAGCGAAGAAAGAACGATTCCCGCCGGGGTGGATTCACGTTGCTGGAGATGGTGTGCGTGCTGGTTCTGCTTGGCGTCGTGGCGCTTTTGACAACGCGCATGTTCACCAATCTCATATCCGGCTACACCCTGGCGCGCAATTCGGCCGCCGCCGTGCAGAAGGCCCAGAATGCCCTGCAGCGGATGACGATCGACTTTACCTACCTGAAGGTGGCATCTTCGTCGGGAGGGGAAACTTCCATTTCCTACAATACGTCCCTTGATAATGATGCGATTGTGATATCGCAGTCTGACAATAAGATTTCGTATTCATTGAACGGGACGCCGTATACGTTGACGGATGGCGTTGGCGCCGATTCCTTGCGTTTTACGTATTATAATACGTACACATCCTCGGCTGACAGCGCTTTGAGCAGCAATACAGCCCTTGTCGGCATATCCTTTACCATGGTCGGGGACGATCCCAGCCAGGGCTTTTCGCAGACGTATTCCACCCGGGTGGCACTGAACAAGGTTAAGAATTAGCGAGTATGCCATGATGCGACTTCACCGCGCCGTTTTGGGTCTTTTGGGGCCGGTTTTCCGGTCATCGTCCGGTTCCACGCTGTTGTGGATGATCGGGGCGCTTGTGGTGCTTGGCTCTGTCGCGGCCGGTGTGGCGCTCATGAGTCCGTCGGCGTCGCGGGGAAAGCTGGAGCAGGAAGCCGGCATGCGGGCGTATTACAATGCCAATGCCGGGTTGCAGTTTCTCAATTCCGCCAATGACGCCGGGGAAAGCGCAAAAATAGATTTCAGTAATTTTACGAGCAGGATGGGTGGTACCGGTGTTGTGACCTATACCATGCCCGACAATGGGGCATTTTCCTATCAGTTGGGGAACCTGAATGCAAATGGTGTGAATGGGACATACCAGATCACGAATTTGATCGGCACAGTGCAAGATGTAAACGATAAGAGCGCTTATTCCTATGTTATATATGGGGGAGGAAAGGGGGAAAGTTCAATAGTCGAGTATACTCCCCAACAAAATTCTTCCGGAGCCTACAGTGGAATTCATGGATTTACTACTAAAAATTTTAATACAGTGAGTAGAACAACATATGATGAAACTATTGTTGGTAAAAATGTAAATCTTGCTACATCTGTTGTTATTGGAGGGGATGTTATATCTTCAGGAGATACTTATGTTGGAAGTGGAGCTACTGTTAAGGGATTAATTTGTTCCAATGGCGATGTTGAAACTAATGATAAAGTAACTATATATGGTCCAATACGGGCACAGGGGAATGTTAAGTTGGGATCTTCTGGTAGTGTAGTTAAGAATGATATATATGCTAAAGGAGATGTGGAGATAGGGCCTCATAATACGGTTGAAGGCAATATACATGCTGGTGGAAAAGTAACTTTAGGCTCTCCGTCCTATGTGTTAAAGAATGTCTATGCTGGTGGTTCGTTAGATCTTGGCAGTAGTTCAAGAATTTCCAAAAATGCCTATGTCGGTAAGAATGTATCATTGGAATCTGCGTCATATATTGATGTAGACCTTTATGCGGATGGTAATCTAACTATTGGGCAAGATTCCACAATAGGTGGAATTACATGTTGTGGTGGAACAATATCTGGTGACCAAAGTCATATAAATAAATGTGCAATATTTGATTCTTCAAAAATAATTTCTCCAACTTTGCCAGAATCTTGCGAAATTTTGTCTGCACCTAGGCATGCTGATAGTTCAAATTTTCCATCTTCCGGCCAAGATAAAACTGTTCCGCAAGCCAGTTCTCTAAGCTTAGTGCCGGGAACATATGGAAAAGTTAGTTTTCAATATAATTCTACTCTAAAATTGACGGCTGGTGTTTATCATTTTGTTCAACTTGATGCTAGTAATAGTAATTTAAAATTATATCTTGATATTTCTGATGGTGATATTACAATATTTATTACAAAGAATGTGCAGCTCGGCTATTTGTTTACGGTGTATATATCTGATGGAGGAGAGTATAAAAATTTTGATGATATAGATAAAACTTCAAGCGAGAAAGATATTGCGGCAAAAAGTTATTTGGAAACCATGGGGTCTTTTACTTTTGCGAGTAATAATAGCTGGATAGGAACGATCTATGCTAAGGGTAATATTGATCTCGGTTATATGACACATATAATTGGAGCCATGTTTACATCTGATGGGTCAATGGTCGGGCAAAGTGATGTTACAGCCTATTATGTGGAATCAAATTATGCTCGTGATAATTGGGTGGGTGAATGAGTATTTTTATATAAGCATAAAAATATAATTTGCTTATTGTATCCACTTAAAAAGAAGTATAGCCTTCAAGTTAGGCTCACGGCAGATATTCCATTATCCATTTCGCCGTAGGCTGTATCCTCACTGCGGCGAGTGGGTGCCATGGATTGCGACGGTGGGTCTGTACCGAATGCCGAAACGATCAATCCGGTTGTTTTTCAATCCGGCTCCACTCTCCTTTTCACCCTCGGCGCGCTCGTTATTCTCTCCGGCCTAGCCGCAGGCCTGGTCCTCTCCTCCCCCCATGCCGTCATATCGACACTGGCCGGCGCCAATGAAATGCGCGCCTACTACCTTGCCCTCTCCGGCCTCAACCTCTGGGCCGACGGCCGCACCGGCACCTTCGCCATAGGCGGCGGCACCATCACCCTGTCCCAATCCGCACAGGACGCGGGCGGTTCCGTGACCATAACCAGCATCGGCACCGTGGGCTCCGGCTCGACACAGGAAACCAACGTGCGCGTCACGGCCCGCCGCCAAACCGCCGCCACCATCACCTTCGCCAACGATATCGACGCCTTTAAGGCCCCCATCCTCGGCGCGGCCACCAATGTGGCGGACGCCATCCTCGTCTTCGGCACCGATGCCTCCAAGGCTTCCAATAGCCTTACCTATGCGGACTGGGTCTCGCTGTGGGCCCAATACGCCAGCCGCTACGCCGACGGCTGGGTGCGCCTTGGCGGCGAAACCCATGATTCGAACGCGGCGGCGTGGTACAACGGCAACAAGGCTTCCTGCGACGCGGGAAAATGCGCCTTGGGAAACGGCCTGCGCGCCTACTTCGGTTTCATCTTCGACGATTACGACAATTCGCGCGACTCCAAGGACAAGGGCGACGGCTTCATCTTTGCCGTGGTAACGGCCGAAAACGACCCGGCCACGGCAGCCGGCGGCATGGGCGAATACCTGGGCTATGCCGGCCCGGGAATCAGCGGGCAGGGCATAAAAGCCCCGAAAATAGCCGTCGAAGTGGACACCTACCCCAACCGGGGCGGCGGTAACCCTGCCTCGTCCAATTCCCGGCGCGACAAGTCCAACGCCAACCACGTGGCCGTGGTCTATTGGGGCGCGGACGAGACGAACGCCGACGACAACGTGCACGGCGCGGGGGCTGCGCCCCAAAATCCGGCCAATACCAGCCTGGGCTACCGCGAACGGGCTGCCCCCGGCGACGGGGCGAACTGGCTCGAAGACGGGGAGGAACACGCCATGCGCGTGGAAATCCACCGCGAATTGCAAGGTGGGGAGGGCATCTACACCGTGCTTGCCTGGGTCGACCCGACAGGCGCGGGAAGCGACGACGTGACCGCCGACTACACGGCCGAATCGCCCCTCGTATCGAGCGCCGTGCGTCTGGACGCCGCCGACCACGCCAGACTCGACGCCGTCCGCTTCGGCTGGACCGAGTCCACGGGCGCCGAAACCCAGACCGTGGCCATACACGACTTCGCCCTGGCCTTTCGCCACTAGGCGCGGCTTGCAAAATTTACCCCGTCCACGCACACTGGCCGCCATGCCCGCGCTTCGCCGCCTCCTCCCGGCCCTCGTGCTGGCCGTCCTTGCCGCCGCGCCAAAGGCCGGAGCCGACACCATCTACGAATATCGCGACGCCAAAGGGTCCATCCACCTCAGCAACAGGAAGCTCAGCGACAACTACCGGCCCTTCGACTACATGCGCCTGCCCGCCGGCACGGACGAGCGCAAGGTGGTCCCCTTCATCCGCTACTACTGCCGCCGCAACGGCCTGGACCCGCAGCTCGTGACCGCCATGGTGGAAGTGGAATCCGGCTTCGAAACCCGCGCCGTCTCCCCGAAAGGCGCGGCCGGGCTCATGCAGATCATGCCCGGCACCGGCAGGGATCTGGGCCTTGATGACGCCTTCGACGGCGCAAGCAACCTGGAGGCCGGCATACGCTACATGCGCCGGCTGCTCGACGCCTACGGCGACGTGCGCCTGGCCCTGGCCGCCTACAACGCCGGCCCCGGCCGCGTCCCAAAAGGCGGTCCCATCCCCGATATCCCCGAGACCCGGGACTACGTGGCCAAGGTCATGGCCCGGGCCGGACGGCGCTGACGCTCCCGGCCTTGACCCGCGCGCCGTTTTGCGCCAGCAGGGACCAATTCGGAAGCGGAGGGGTCCGCGTTTCCAGCAACCGCCGCCCCTGGGCGGCAAGAATAAGGAGAACGGCATGTCCACTGATTGGAACGGATTGCTTGGCGACGCCATGCAGGATCTCGGCGCGTTGGCCAAAGGCAATCCCAAAATCATGAGCGCCATACGCACCTTTGACGAGGCGGCCGCCGCCCATGGCGCTCTCGACGCCAAGACCCGCGAACTCATCGCCCTGGCCGTGGCCGCGACCACGCGCTGCGAAACCTGCATCGCCGTGCACAGCAAGGCCGCCGTGGACGCCGGAGCCAGCCGCGAGGAACTCCTTGAAACCCTGGCCGTGGCCATAGGCCTCAACGCCGGCGCGGCCTTCGTCTACTCGTCCCACATCCTGAACGCCTTCGACACCCTGTCCAAGAAGTAAGGCCCAAACGCGGCGGGACGGTTGGCAACCCTTCCGCCGCCATGGACAAAATGGCCGGAACATGCTTTCTTCGCGCCGCACGGATCGCATCTCCCGGAGGCTTCCATGGCGCGTAGGGCGTTGACGGCATTTCTGGTCCTTTCGACCTTGCTGCTTGGCGGCTGCGGCCTTTTTTCCGGGACCGGACCGGCCAAAGAACCGGCCGCACCGGCGGCCATGCCCCTGACCGAAGACAACGTGGCCATGGTGCGCATCGCAGTGGCCAGGGCCAAGGCCACCGCGCCCAAACCCGAAGACCCGGACGCCTACCGGCGCTACGCCCGGCAGGTCTACGTGGCCTCCTGGGCCGGTAAATGGGCCGCCGCAGCCACCACCGACGCCGCCCTGGCGGCGGCCAGGGCCGGAAGCGACCCGGCCCGGGAATACCTCACCATCATGGTCTACGACATACAGCTCACCTCCGCCATGGAGGGCGTCACCCTCTCTCCCGAGGACTGGCGCGCCGTCTACGTGGGCGCGGGCGTGATGACCGACGCCGTCTTCACGGGCTACGCCGCCTTAAGCCGCAACAACAAGGTTATGCCTTAAACAACCGGCCCCGGTCGACCGCTCCATGCAATCTCGCCTCGCCCAACTGCCCGTCCAGGCCGCGAAAGTGGCCAAGGACGCCGCCCGGATCTGCCTCGACCTGTTCAAGGTCATGGTGCCGATCCTGATCGGCGTGAAAATCCTCAAGGAACTCGGGCTCATCACGTTTTTGGCCAAACCCCTGGCCCCGGTCATGGGGCTGGTCGGCCTGCCCCCGGAATGCGGCCTGACCTGGGCCACGGCCATCACCAACAACCTCTACGCCGCCCTGGCCGTGCACGCCGCCCTGGTCCCGACCATGGAACCGCTGACCGTGGCCCAGACCACCGTTATCGCCACCATGATGCTCGTGGCCCACAATATTTTCGTCGAAGGGGCCATCGCCAAAAAATGCGGCGTGGGATTTGCCGGACAGGCGGTCCTGCGCCTGACAGCGGGGCTCGCCTTGGGCGCGTTGCTCCACGGCCTTTTTGCCGGACTGGACCTTTTCACGGAGCCGGCGCCGCTGCTGTTTATTCCCTCGGCCGCGGACGCGGGTCTGGCCGCCTGGGCCTTCGGCGAAGTGAAAAACCTGGGCATGATCTACTGCGTCATCGCCAGCCTCGTCGGGCTCATGCGCCTGCTGGGCGCCCTTGGCGTGACGCGTCTTTTCGAAACGGCGCTCATGCCTTTTTTGCGGCTCATGGGCATCGGCCGGGCGGCCGCCACCATCACCGTCATCGGGCTGGTCATGGGGCTGGCCTACGGTTCGGGGCTGATCCTGCTCGACGTGCGGCAGGGGAAGGTGGAACGCCGGGACGTGTTTTCGGCCATAAGCCTCATGAGCCTGTCCCACGCGCTTATCGAGGATACGCTTTTAATGTGCTTGATCGGCGCGAGCCTGTGGGGCACATTTGTCGGGCGGCTCGTCTTTTCCCTGGTCGTGGTGGCGGTCTTGTCCCGGATCGCGCCGGCATTGGCCAGGGCCAGGACAGCCTGAAGACGTCGGGGGAGTGATGGACAAGGCTTGGATGGCGCGGTTGCGGTGGCGCTGGTACGGATACGCCCTGTCGGTGGCGCTGGTCGCGGCTTTTCTCGGGGCCGCTCTGGCCGCATTGGCCGCCTCCACGGTGGACCCGGCCTTCGAGCCGGTGGTGCGCCGGCTTGTGGCCGACGGATTCTCCGAATCCAAGCTGCGCCGGCTGTATTCCCGCGCCGAGATGGCCTTTTCCCAAAACGCCATGGCCGATAAGCTGACGGCCCTTTACATGCGCAAATACGGGCTGCGGATCATTGCCGACGCCCAGAACAGGCTTTCGGCCCTGGGCTGGTATCCCGGCCCGGTGGACGGGCGGCTGGACCGCATGACCAAATGGGCCATCAAGTCCTACCAAACGGCGGTCGGGCTGCCGCCGAACCCCGTGGCCAGCGAAGCGTTGCTGGCGGAGTTGGCCAAAAATCCGGTGCGCGCCCCGGAGAACATCGCCTATCCGGACTTCAGCGCCCGGGAGGTGCACGAGGTGGTGCTCACCCCGGAGCGGCTGGGCGAGGCCCGGGAGTTTTACGCCCGCAACCGTGAGGCGCTCTCCCGGGTGCGGCAGCGCTACGGCGTGCCCGAGGAATACCTGGTGGCCCTGCTCGCGGTGGAGACCCGCGTCGGGCGCTATCTGGGCGATCAGGTGGCCGTGGTCAACCTGTCGAGCCTGACCGCCGCCGAGGACCTGACCCGGGTCGAGTCGGTTTTCGCCTACGAAAAACCTTCGCCCGACCGGCGGGCCTGGCTGGAGAAGAAAGCCCTGGAAAAGGGCGAATGGGCCTACAGGGAACTCAAGGCCCTGCTGCGCTACGCCGACGCCCAGAATATGGACCCGCTGTCCATTCCCGGTTCCATTTACGGCGCCATAGGCATCTGCCAGTTCATGCCCTCCAATGCGCTCAAATACGCCGTGGACGGCAACGGCGACGGCAAGGCCGACCTCTTTGAAGTCGCCGACGCGCTGATGAGCCTGGGCAACATCCTGCGGGCCATGGGCTGGAAGCCGGGCATGTCCGACGAGGCCATGCGCAAGGTTTTTTACGCCTACAACCACAGCCGGGTGTATGTGAACACGATCATGGACGCGGCCGCGCGGTTGCGTGATGACGCCGCGTCCGGTAGGCTTGCGCCGTAAAGAGTTGCGATACCCGGGAGGGTGCCCATGCGCGCCGAAAGGCTTGTCGCCGCCGGTTCGGCGGTTTTGTGCCTGCTGCTGCTTCTCGCGGCGGTCCCGGTCCGGGCCGCGACCATCCTCGTCTACCACAGTTTCGGCGGGCGCTCGTCCATGTCCATTTCCATGGCGGCGTTCGCGGCCCAGCTCGACTATCTGGAACGCACCGGCCACAAGGTCATTTCCCTGGACGAACTGGCCCGCTGCATCGACGAAAAACGCAATCCGCCCGAGGGGGCGGTGGTCATCGCCGTCGACGACGGCTGGTCCTCGGTCATGGATGCCTACGCGGAGCTTAAGCGCCGCAACCTGCCCTTCACGCTCTTTTTGCCCATGGCCTACGTGGGTAGCGCCAAGAGTCCCAAAACCCTGACCCAGGCCGACATCAACGAACTCAAGACCTATCCCAAGGTCACCTTCGCCAACCATTCCTACAGCCATTCCCCGCGCCTGACCCGGGATGCGGCCTTTGCCCGCGAGGACATCCGCAAAAGCGTGGAGCGCTTCCGGCAGGTGGTCGGCCACGACACCAAATACTTCGCCTACCCCTACGGTTCGACCAACGCGGCCTATACCCAGATGCTCGAGGAAGCGGGGTTCACGTACCGCTTCGTGACCGGCTTCCAGCCGGTCAGCGCCCAGACCCCGGTTGCGGCCATCCCCCGCATCGCCGCGCATCACCTGTCCCTGCCCATGCTGGCCTCGGTGCTGCGCGACCACGAAGCCATGATGGCCCGGGTGAAGCCCGCGCCGGCGACCGACGGCCCGATGCTCTCGGCCAGGCCGCCGGCGGAAAAGATTCCGCGAAATATCGAATAGCGCCTGGGCCCGGGAAGTCCCCGGCCGTGTGCGGTGGCGATTGTCGGAACAGGGCCGCCGTACCGGCGCTCTGTCCCTGCGGCGCGCGCGATCCCGGCGCCTTGCCGCCTCGCCGGTGCGCCGGTTTCCGGCCACGGCCGTCTTTTGCATTGACGCGTCGCCGCATCTTTGCCATTCTACTCGGCTTCGCGGACGGTTGTGTATCCTCCGCCGTCCAAACCGGGGCGCACCATCGCGTCGCCCCACGAGGTCGTCATCATGAAACGCTGGCATGGGCCTGGCGGCTATGCCCATGTGCTGCGGGTCGGGTTGCCGCTTTTGGCCGGCATGGCCTCGCTGACCGCCATGCACCTGACCGACAGGCTCTTTCTGAGCTGGTACAGCCAGGACGCCCTGGCCGCAGTCATGCCCTCGGGATCGGCTTTTTTCCTGTGCACATCCTTTTTCCTCGGTACGGTGGGCTACGCCGGCGTGCTCATCGCCCAGAACGTGGGCGCGGGCAGGCCCCGGGACATCGGCGCGGTGTTGTGGCAGGGCGTGTATTTCGCCCTGGCCTCCTGCCTGACCCTGGCCGCCCTGTCTTTCGCCTCGGAGGCCGTCTTTGACGCCATGGGCCATGCGCCCGAGGTGCAGCGGCTGGAAGTGACCTATTTCCGGGTGCTCATGCTCGGCGCCGGGCTCATGGTGCTCGAGGCCTCCCTGGCCGCCTTTTTCAGCGGCCGGGGGCTCACCCGGGCCGTGATGCTGGTCAATTTCGGCGGCGCGCTCCTCAATATTCCGCTGAACTACGTGCTCATTTTCGGCCGCCTGGGCTTTCCGGCCCTGGGTGTGACCGGTTCGGCCCTGGCCACGGTGGCCGCCTGGGGGGCTATGGCCGCCATCTACGTCGCCCTGGTTTTCACGCGGAAAAACGACCGGCTCTTCCACGTGCGTCGCGCCTTTCGCCCGGATTCGGCGATTTTTCGCAGGCTCGTGGTCCTGGGCACGCCGGGCGGGACCCAGTTTTTCCTCGACATGTTCGCGGTGACGGTCTTCATCGCCCTGGCCGGCCGGCTCGGCACCACCGAGCTTGCCGCCACGAGCCTGGTCGTGTCCGCCAACACGCCGGCCTTTATGCCGCTGCTCGGCATGTCCTCGGGGCTGGCCGTGGTGGTGGGGCAATCCATGGGCGCGGGCCGGCCGGATCTGGCCAGGCGCGCCGCCGGCAGCGCCTTGCGCCTGATGGCCGCCTATATGGCGGTCATGATCGTCGTCTTTCTGGGCCTGCCGGAGCAGTTGGCGGCGTTTTTCCGGCCGCGTGGGGATGATGCCGGTTTTGTCCGCGTCGTTGCCCTGTGCCGGCCGCTTTTCGCTTGGTGCGCGGCCATCGGCTGCTGCGACATCGTGATCCACATGGGATTCGGCGTGCTGCGGGGTGCGGGTGATACCCGCTTTCTCATGCTGTCCGCGGCCGGCCTTTCCCTTTTCGCCCTGATCCTGCCGGCCTGGCTCGCCGTGACCTACGTCCATGTCGGCATCGTGGCCCTGTGGAGTGTGTTTTTCCTGTACGGGCTCATGCTGGCCGTGGTGCTGACCTTGCGCTACAAAAGCGGGGCATGGCAGAAGATATGCCTTGTCGCCCCGGCTGATGCTGCCGGGTAGGCATTCGCGGAGGGACGCATGCGCGACACCAAGGTGCGGCGGATGTTCGAGGACATCGCCTTTTCCTACGACTTCCAGAATTCCGCCCTGTCGGCGGGCGTGGACATCTACTGGCGCAAACGTCTGGTGGAAGCGATCGAACCCGGCTACGGACTGGTCCTCGACGCGGCCACGGGCACGGGCGAGGTGGCGCTGGCCATCCGTCGCCGCCGACCGGGACTGCGGGTGCTGGGGCTCGATTTCTCCCCGGCCATGCTGCACGTGGCCCGGGAGAAGATCCGCAAGCGCTGTGTCACGGGCTATTCGCTCGGCGTGGCCGACTGCCGGGAACTCCCGGTGCGCGGGGGCTCCGTCGCCGCCGTGACCATGGCCTTCGGCATCCGCAACATCACCGAGCGCGTGGCCGTCATGCGCGAATTTAACCGCGTGCTGGTCCCCGGCGGGCGCATGCACATCATGGAATTCGGCATGCCGCGCCATGGCCTCGGCAAGGCGCTGTACCGCTTTTATTTCGACCGCATCCTGCCGCCGTTCGGCAACTTCCTTTCGCGTACGGACTATGCCTACAGCTATCTGGTCGAGTCCGTGGACGCCTTTCCCAAAGACCGGGACTTTCTGGCCCAGATGGCCGAGGCGGGCTTTTCCGAGTGCTCGGTCACGGACCTGACGTTCGGCCTGGCCCGGATTTTCACCGGGCGCAAGCCGTAGCCGTAAAAGAATTTTTTCCTTGACATCGCCCCCGGCTGTCTGGTGCAACATGGCATGATGACGCCTGTCCGGCGCTAAGGAGATGGGGAGTATGGAGGTCAACTGGCCGGAGCGGTTTTACTGCCGCAGCTTCGTGCGCAAGATCGCCCAATGGCGCGAAGTCAATTACTTCCGGGCCACGCGGGCCATTCCCGCCGGGGCGAAAGTGCTCGAGATCGGCTGCGGCGATGGCGGCGGGGCGGGAATTTTCGCCCGGCTGTTCAAACCGGGCCTCTACCACGGCCTCGACGTGGACCCGGCCATGGTCAAGGTGGCCGCCGGCCGACGCGCGAAAAGCGACCTGGGCCGCTTTGCCCTGTTCGTCCAGGGCGACGCCGAGCGCCTGCCCTACCGCGACGGGGCCTTCGACGCCGTGGTCAACTTCGGCATCATCCACCACCTGCCCGATTGGCGGCGCGGCCTGGCCGAAGTCGGCCGGGTGTTGCGGCCGGGCGGGACGTTTTATTTCGAGGAAATCTATCCGCCGCTCTACGCCAATCCGCTTTTTCGCGTCATGCTGGCCCACCCTCGTGTGGACCGTTTCCATGGCCCCGAATTCCGGGCGGTCATGGACGGGCAAGGCCTGTCCCTCCAGCCGGGCTACCACGAATCGTCGCTTTACATCCTCGGCGTCGCCGTCAAAAATCCGCGCCCCTGACGGCGGGGCACTGGAGTCGCCATGGACTTTCTGACCGATCCCGTTTTCCTGTCCCGGCTGCAATTCGCGCTGACCACCGCCTTTCATATCACCTTCCCGACGCTCACCATCGGGCTCGGCGTCTACCTTGTCGTGGTCGAGTGGTTGTGGCTGCGCACGGGCGATCTGGTCTACTTTCGCCAGTTCCGCTTCTGGTCGCGGCTTTTCGCGGTCAATTTCGCCGTGGGCGTGGTCTCGGGCATTCCCCTGGAATTCCAGTTCGGCACCAACTGGGGGCCGTTTTCCGCCACCGTGGGCAACTTCTTCGGCCAGGTGCTCGGCTTCGAGGGCACCATGGCCTTCATGCTCGAGTCCGCCTTCCTCTACATCATGCTCTTCGGCTGGAAGCGGGTGGGCCCGAAAATGCACTTTACCGCCACCATCCTGGTGGCTTTCGCCGCGTCGCTCTCCGCCTTCTGGATTCTGGTCGCCAACGCCTGGATGCAGACGCCCTCCGGCGGGCACATCGCAAACGGCATCTTCGTGGTGGATAATTATCTGGCCGCCATCTTTTCGCCCGACCTGCCCCTGGCCTTTACCCACATGTACCTGGCCTGCCTGGAGGTGAGCCTGTTTGTCATCGGCGCGGTCTCGGGCATCAACATCCTGCTGGGGCGGCACACGGAGTTCTACCTCAAGTCATTTAAGATCGCCGCCGTCGCCGCCTTGGTCGTCACGCCGCTGCAGGCTCTTATCGGCGACGCCAACGGCCAGGAGATCGGCCGGCTCCAGCCGGCCAAGGTCGCGGCCATCGAGGCCCATTGGAACACCAACAAGCCCGGCACCGGCGCGCCCTGGAACATGCTCGCCTGGCCGGACCCGGAACACGAGCGCAATTATTTCCAGATCGAGATACCCTACGGCCTGAGCCTGCTCATCACCCATTCGCCGACCGGCATCGTGCCCGGGCTCAAGGACTTCCCCAAGGAGGACCGGCCGCCCATCGTGCTGCCGTTTTATTCCTTCCGGCTCATGGTCGGCATCGGCTTCATCATGGTGGGCGTCATGCTCTGGACGTTTTGGGAATGGAAGAAGGGCCGGCTCACCGTGGATGCCGCGCCGGGGCGCAAATGGCTGTTTCTGGCCTGGGCGGCCATGGCCGGCGGCGCCTACGTGGCCGTGGTCATGGGCTGGATCACCCGCGAGGTGGGACGCCAGCCCTGGCTGGCCTACGGGCTCCTCCGCACCGGGCAAGGCCATTCGGACCTGACCGCCGGCGAAGTCTGGGTGTCGCTGAGCGGCTTTATCGTCGCCTATACGATACTTTTCTCCCTGTTCGTGTTTTTCATGGGCAAGCTGCTGCGAAAGGGCCCGGACATGGAAGAGCTGCCCCCCGCCGCCCACGCGAAAGGGTAGGGTGGGGCTGGACGGAAGCAACGTCGGATCAACGGCGCGAAGGGAAGAAAAAGAGGCTGCTGATGGACGGACCTATGGGCATCGCCGAAGCGTGGTACTGGATAGTGGCCCTGCTGTTGTGGCTTTACGTCTTTACCGACGGGTTCGACCTGGGGGTGGGCTTCTTGTGCCTGCACACAGACGACGAGGCCTGGCGGGACGCCATGACCGAAACCATCGACGGCGTGTGGCACGCCAACCAGACCTGGCTGGTGATGCTCGGCGGGGTGCTCTTCGGCGCCTTTCCGCTGGTCTACGGCACGGTGCTGGCCGCGCTCTATCTGCCGGCCGGCCTGCTGCTCTTTGCGCTCATGGCCCGGGGTATCGGGCTCGAATACCGGGCCGAGGCCGAACGCAAGCGCGGTTGGTCCGTGCTTTTCGGCATCGGCAGCGTGGCCGTGGTGCTGGCCCACGGCTTTTTGCTCGGCGGCATCTTGCAGGGCATGCACTTCGACGGGCTGCGCTACACCGGCGGCGCCTTCGACTGGTTTTCGCCCTTTACCGTCCTGGTCGCCCTGACGCTCCTTTTCCTCTACGCCATGTTCGGCGCGGCCTGGCTGGTGCTCAAGACCGAGGGCGCGCTCCAGGCGAAAGCGAGGCAGTGGGGGGCGCGCTACGGCGCTGCGGCCGTGGTGATGCTGGTCGTGGTCATCGGCTACGTCGCCCTGCACGGGAACATGGGCTATCTGGTCGGCCGGCCGGGCGGGCAGGGGGGGCTTTCCCCCATGTTCATCGGCTTGGCCCTCGCGGCGGTCCTTTGCGCGGCGTTTTATTTCCAGGCCCTGGGCAAGGGGCGGGACGGCCAGCCCCTGGGCTGGTGCGCCGCCATGCTGGCGTTTGTCTTCGCCGCTTTTGGCGGCAGCCTCTTCCCGGTCATCGTGCCCCCGGGCCTGACCGCTGCCCAGGCCGCCTCGCCGGCCGGGATGTTGCGCGTCATGCTGGCCGTGATCGGCGGGCTCATGCCGGTGATCCTTTTCTACAACGCCTACCAGTACCGGGTTTTTCGCGGCAAGGCCGCACCGGAAAACGAGATCGAGTAGTTTGGCCACATCCCCCGCATCGAATTCCTGCGCCCCGACCGGGCGTTTCGCCCTGACCGTCTACCTGGCCCTTTCGCGCACGCCCCATGGGCTGCTCGATCTGGCCGGGCCGTTTTGCGCCGCCTTGCTTTGCCGGGGCGGCTTTCCGCCGCTTTCCGTCGTGGCCCTTGGCTGCGTCACCGTCTTTGCCGGCTACACCGCCGTCTACGCCCTAAACGATATCGTGGACTACCGCTCGGACAAGCGGCAGGTGGAGGGCAGCGGCGCGGATGAGCGCGCCGGTTATCTGGACGCGGCCTTTATCCGCCATCCCCTGGCCCACGGCTGCCTGTCCCTGCCGGCGGCCATCGTCTGGTTTCTTTTCTGGGCTGTGGTCGCCTTTGTCGGGGCCTTTGCGCTCAGCCCCGTCTGCGCCTGGCTGCTCGTTGCCGGCTGCGTGCTCGAGGCGGCCTACTGCCTGCTTTTGACCGTCACCCACCTGCGCGCGATCATAAACGGCGTGGTCAAATCCCTCGGGCCGCTGGCCGCCGCCTTCGCCGTCAACCCGGACCCGCCGGCCTGGTTTCTGGTCGGGCTTTTCGCCTGGGTCTTCACCTGGGAGATCGGCGGGCAGAACATCCCGGCCGACTGGCACGACGCCACCCGCGATGCCGCCACCGGCGCGCGCACTATGCCGGTGGTGCTCGGCTACAGGCGGGCCAGCCGGCTGGCCGTGGCCACGCTGACCGCGGGCGTCGTCATCGCCGTGCCGCTTTTCGCCGGCTCGCCCCTGGCCGTTTCCACGCCCCTAAGCCTCGTCGCCCTGCTCGGCGGGGCCTGGCTCGTGTTGCCGCCGGCCCTGCGCCTGGCCAAAAACCTCGACGACGCCGACGCCTCGGCACTCTTCAACCGCGCCAGCTTCTACCCGGCCCTGTCCCTGGCCGTTTTGCTCATCCATTTAATTTTGCGTTAGGTGAGAAGAGCGAGGAAGAAAGTGCGAGAGGGGAAACCCTTTTGAAAAAGGGTTCTCCCCTCTCGCGCTCTCCCCTTCCTCAAACTTTTAACGGTGACAGGCTGTTACTGGTAAAAGTCTTTGGAAAGGGGGCCCGGGGGGAGAACCTTTCTCCAGAAAGGTTTCCCCCCGGCTCCTTTATAAAGGATTTATAGCGGATGCGCGGCTGTGGCTGCGCCGGCGCAGGTGGCGGCCCAACCAGTTTTGGAGGGCGTCGAGGTAGATGTAGTAGACGGGGGTGAAGTAGAGTGTCAGCAGCTGCGACACGATGAGTCCGCCGACCACGCAGAGCCCCAGCGGCCGTCTGGCCGCCGCGCCCGCGCCGAAGCCCAGGGCGATGGGCAGCGTGCCCATGAGCGCCGCCATGGTGGTCATCATGATGGGCCGAAAGCGGGTCAGCGCCCCCTCGTAGATGGCCTGGCGGGCGGGAAGCCCCTGGCCGCGCTGGGCTTCCAGGGCGAAGTCGATCATCATGATGGCGTTTTTTTTCACGATGCCGATCAGCATGATGATGCCGACGAAGCCGTAGATGTTGAGATCCATGCCGAAGAGCATGAGTGTGGCCAGGGCGCCGACGCCGGCCGAGGGCAGCCCCGACAGGATGGTCAGGGGGTGGATGAAGCTTTCGTAGAGGATGCCGAGCACGATGTAGATGACCAGCACGGCCATGGCGAGCAGCACGGCCATGCCGGTGAGCGAACTCTGGAAGGCCTGGGCCTCGCCCTGGAAGCTGGTGAAGATCGAGCCCGGCAGTTCCTTGCGGGCCAGGTCTTCCACCGCCGCGACCACGCCGCCAAGCGACGCGCCGGGCCGCAGGTTGAACGAGATGGTCACCGACGGCGTTTGCCCGGAATGGTTGACCGAAAGCGGCCCCACCGACACCTCGCGCTTGACCAGCGTGTCCAGCGGCACGAGCTGGCCGTCGGCGGAGCGCACATAGAGCAGGGACAGCGCGTCGGGATTGGCCTGATAGGCCGGGGCCAGCTCCATGATGACCTGATAGGTGTCGTTGGGGGCGTAAATGGTCGATATCTGACGGTTGCCGTAGGACGTGGCCAGGGCGTTTTCGATCTGGTAGGCCGAAATGCCGAGTGCCGAAGCCTTGTCGCGGTCGATGTCCACGCGCAGTTCCGGGTTCTTGATCTGCAAATCCGACGTCACGTCCTGGATGTCGGCGATGCCGTGCATTTTCTGCTCGAAGGCGGCGGCCGCGGTGAAAAGTTCGTCCGTGTTCGAGGCCTGCAGGGTGAACTGGTACTGGCCCTTGGAGGACCGGCCGCCGATGCGGATGGGCGGCGGGTTTTGCAGGTAGGCCCGAAGCCCCGGCACCTGGGCGAAGGCCCGGCGGATGCGCTGCATCACCGTATCGGCGCTGTCCTTGCGCTCGTCGAGGGGCTTGAGCGACAGCATCATGCGGCCGTTGTTGTTGGTGTTGTTCGGGCCGCCCGAGCCGATGACGGACATGTATTCGGAAACGTCCGGGTCCTTGGCCGCAATGGCGTTGAGCAGCTTTTGGCGCTGCATCATCACCCCGAATGATACGCCTTCCTCGGCCTCGGTCGTGACCGTGAGCCGTCCCGTGTCCTCGCTTGGCAAAAAGCCCTTGGGAATGGCCCGGAAAAGCCACACCGTCACCCCGAGCAGCACCAGCGAGACGCACATGGTCAGGACGTGGTGCCTGAGCACCAGACGCAGGCTGACGTCGTAGAAGTTGCGCAGGCCGTCGAAGGCCCGCTCGACGGCGTTGTAGACCCTGCCGTGGCGCACCGGGGCATGGGGCTTCAAGATCAGGTTGCACAGCATCGGGGTCAGCGAAATGGACACGAAGCCGGAGATGAGGATGGACACCATGATGGTGACCGCGAATTCGTGAAAAAGCCTCCCCACCACGCCGCCCATGAAAAAGACCGGCAGGAAGACCGCGGCCAGGGAGATGGTCATGGACACGATGGTGAAGCTGATTTCCTTCGACCCTTCCATGGCGGCGGCCAGGGGCGTCTTGCCCATTTCCAGATGCCGCACGATGTTTTCGAGCATGACGATGGCGTCGTCCACCACGAAGCCGACGGACAGGGTCAGGGCCATAAGCGAGATGTTGTCCAGGCTGAACCCCAACACGTACATGGCCGCAAACGTGCCGACCACGGACATGGGCAGGGCCAGACTCGGGATGATCGTGGCCGGGATGTTGCGCAGGAAAAGGAAGATGACCATGACCACGAGGCAGACGGTCAGGACCAGGGTGAATTTGACGTCGGAGACGGACTCGCGGATGGATTCCGACCGGTCGTAGAGCACGCGCAGGTCGACCGAGGCCGGCAGCTGCGCCTGGAAGTGGGGGAGCAGCGCCTTGATGGAATCCACCACTTCCACGGTGTTGGTGCCGGGCTGGCGCTGGATGGCGAGCACCAGCCCCGGCGTGCCGGAAAACCAGTTGAAGCGCCGGGTTTCCTCCACCGAATCCGTTACGTTGGCGATTTCGGACAGGCGCACGGGCGAGCCGTTGCGCCAGGCCACGATCAGCGGCTTGTAGCCGGCGGCGGTGAGTAACTTGCCGCTCGAGCGCACGGTGTATTCCTTGGACGGGCCGGATACCGTGCCGACCGGCAGGTTGACGTTGCCCTTCTTGACCGCGTCCGACACCTCGTCCACGCCGATGCCCTTGGCGGCCATGGCTTCCGGGTCGAGCTGGATGCGCACGGCGTATTTTTTCGAGCCGTAGACCGAAACCTGGGCCACGCCCGGCACCATGGAGATGCGCTGGGCCATCATGTTCTCGGCGTACTCGTCGACGTCGGACAGGCGCATGACGTCCGAGGAGATGGCCAGGTAGAGGATGGGCGCATCGGCCGGGTTGACCTTGCGGAAATACGGCGGCGAGGGCAGGTCGTCGGGCAGGTCCTTGCCGGCCGTGGTCATGGCCGACTGCACGTCCAGGGCGGCGGCGTCGATGCTGCGGTCAAGGGCGAACTGGAGGGTGATGCGCGTGGACCCCACGGAGTTGATGGAGGTCATGGAGTCGAGGCCGGCGATGGTGGAGAACTGCTTTTCCAGCGGGTTGGCCACGGCGGCGGCCATGGTCTCGGGGCTGGCCCCGGGCAGCGACACCCGCACCTCGATGGTGGGGAAATCGACGTTGGGCAGGTCGGACACCGGCAGCTTCAGGTAGGCCATCACGCCGAAGATGAGGATGGCGGCCATGACCAGGGTGGTCATGACCGGCCGGGTGATGAATATGGCGGCCGGATTCATTGCGCGGCCTT
Organism: Solidesulfovibrio sp. C21; assembly: GCF_047785625.1. NCBI lineage: Bacteria > Pseudomonadati > Thermodesulfobacteriota > Desulfovibrionia > Desulfovibrionales > Desulfovibrionaceae > Solidesulfovibrio > Solidesulfovibrio sp. C21. The sequence goes on along the minus strand of NZ_JBLODY010000023.1, from coordinate 2,378 downwards.
GGCGTCGGCCTGCTCGGCGGTCGGGGCGGTTTTGGCTTCGGATGCTGGCTTGATGGCGGCCTTGAGTCCCGGGGCCAGGCGCACCTGGCCGTCGGTGACCACCATTTCGCCGGGGGAGAGCCCCTTTTCCACCACGGTCCGGGCGTCGATGATGGGGCCGGGCGTAATCTGCCGGGCGTCCACCCTGCCGTCCTTTTTGACCACATAGACGTAGGGACCCTTGAGCCCGTCCATGACGGCCTGGGTCGGGATGACCATCACGTCGGCAAGCGTGGACAGGGTGAGACCCACCCGCACGAACTGGCCGGGCCAGAGCTTGTGATCGGCGTTTTCGGCAATGGCCTTCAGCCGGATGGAGCCGGTCTTGGAATCCACGGCGTTGTCGATGGAGGCGAGGTTGGCCGTCACCGGGCGGGAATCGTCCTCGCCGGCCGGGACGGCGGTGACGGTGAGCGCGCCCTGGCGGTTTTTGGCCTGGATGGCGGGCAGATAGCGTTCGGGCAGGGAAAAGGCGATGAAGATGGGGCTGATCTGGTTGATGACGCACATGATCCGGTCGTCGCCCGCCTTGAGCACGTTGCCGACGGTGAGCATCACCGTACCAACCCGGCCGGCGATGGGGGCGCGGATGTCGGCGTACTCGAGGTCCAGGCGGGCCCGGTCCAGGCTGGCCTCGTCGAGGCGGATGGTGCCTTCCAGGGTCTTGGCCTGGGAAAGGGTCTGGTCGTACTGCTCCTGGGCCACCACGTCCTTGGATTTGAGCGTGGCGTAGCGCGTCAGGTCCGCCTCGGCCTTGACCAGCAGGGCCTTGTCGCGGGCCAGCTTGGCCTGTCCCTCGCGGATGGCCAGATCGAAGGGACGCGGGTCCAGGCGGAACAGCGGATCGCCCTTGGCCACCTGGGCGCCGTCCTTGACCAGCTGGGCGGTGATGGCCCCGTCGACCCGGGGTTTGACCGAAACCGTGGCCATGGGCTCCACGTTGCCCACGGCCTTGACCACGAAGGGCAGGGTGGCAACGACGGCGGGAACGGCCACCACCGGCACCGGCCGGGCGTCGCGTCCGGCTTTTTTCTCGCCGGAGCCCCCGCAGGACCAGACACAGCATACGGAAAACACCAGTATCAGGGCGCGCGAAACAAACATGCGGCTCACAAGGCGTCTCCACAAAGCGGTTCAAGGGTGGGCTGGGGGAAGTGCATGGCGTCCGGGAAGCCCATGGCAGCCAGGGAAAACCGGGTGATGTGCAGGGCCAGGGCGTCGACGCCGTCCTGGCTCGGATCGCAATCGGGATAGAGTCTTTCCAGGATGGGCTGGTCGAGAACGAAATGACGGCACTGGCCGACGATGCTCTGGGCAAAGCGGGCCACGGTCAGGGGATTGGGATCCCCGCCGAGCAGCGCGGCCACGATGTCGCGCAGCACGGCATTGGCCGGAGCCAGACAGCGTTCGACCACCGTGGTCAGGTTGGGCGAGGGTTCGGCCATCTCCCGGGCCATCAGCCGCATGAGCCAGCTGTGGCGGCCTTTGTCCTCGAGGCGCAGGAGAAGAGCCCGGATGTAGGCGTAAAGCCGCACTTCCGGAGGGGCATCGCCGACGAGCCCCAGGTCCGGGGGATAGCGCCGGCCGGCCTCGCGATGGGCGTGTTCGAGCACCGCCTGGTACAGGCGGTCCTTGCTGCCGAAATGATAGTGGATGGCGGCCAGATTGGCCTTGGCCAATTTGGTTATCTCGCGGACGGTGGCGGCTTGATACCCCTTGCAGGAGAAGATTTCGCCAGCGGCATCGAGGAGCCGCCTCCTGGTTTCGTCTTCACGACCGTTGCCAGTCATCCGTCCGCCTTGCGTGAGCCTGCATTGCCCTGGGATGTACGGCGGAAAAGCCGGGCCGGTCAATACTTTCCCGGGACGACGCGGCCGGGTTACGGCTTTGCCATGTTCGGCCGGTCCCGGCGTTGACCTGGACGCCGAAAAGACCTAGCCGGTAGACTCCTTGCGGTAAATCGAAAAGGAGGATCACCAATGGCGGAAGGCGTCGTCAACGTCGTGGCCAAGTTCGTGGCCAAACCCGGCCTCGAAGCAAAGCTCAAAGCGGAACTCACCGGGCTTATTGCCCCGACCCAGAAAGATCCGGGCTATATCGCCTACGACCTCTACGAGTCCACGTCCCGCCCCGGCGAGTTCGTGCTCATCGAAGCCTGGGAGAACCGGGAACTTTTGGCCAGCCACTTGCAAACTCCCCATCTGACAGGGTTCGCGGCCAAGGCCCCCGAACTTATGGTCGCGCCCATGAGCGTCAAGCTCTTCGCCGAGCTTCCCGGTTTCTAGAGATGTGACCCCCGGGGGAGGGAACCCCTTTTTGAAAAAAGGGGTTCCCTCCCC
>NZ_JBLODY010000022.1:0-56462 GCF_047785625.1 Solidesulfovibrio sp. C21 | reverse complement strand
GGAGGGAACCCTTTTTTTCAAAAAAGGGTTCCCTCCCCCGGTTCCCTCCTCCCCCTCTCCTACGCCGAGACCTGGGCCAGGGCCTGGTCCAGGTCGGCGATGATGTCGCGCACGTCTTCGATGCCGACCGAGATGCGCACCATGTCCGGGGGCACGCCGGCCGCCGCCAGCTCGTCGGGGGTGAGCTGGGAATGGGTGGTGCTGGCCGGATGGATGACGAGGGTCTTGGCGTCGAGAATGTTGGCCAGGTGCGAGCACAGCTTCACCGATTCGATGAATGTGCGCCCGGCCTCGATGCCGCCCGTGAGTCCGAAACCGAACACAGCTCCCGGACCGAGGGGAAAGAACTTCTTGGCCCGGGCATGGTCCTTGTGGCTTGGCAGGCCGGCGTAATTGACCCAGGCCACCTTGGGATGGGCTTCCAGAAATTCCGCCACGCGCTGGGCGTTGGCGCAGTGCGCCCGGGCCCGAAGCGGCAGCGTCTCCAGGCCCTGGATGATAAGGAAGCTGTTCATGGGAGCCGGCGTTGCGCCGATGTCACGCATGAGCCCGGTGCGCAACTTGGTGCAAAAGGCCGAGCACGGCGTGCCCTCGAGCTCGCACAGCATCTCCCAGAAATTGGCCCCGTGGTAGGTGGGATCGGGCGCGGTGATCTCCGGAAATTTTCCGCCCGCCGCCCAGTCGAAGCCGCCGCTTTCGACAATGGCCCCGCCGATGCAGGTGCCGTGGCCGCCGATGATTTTCGTCAGGGAATAGACGGCGATGTCCGCCCCCACCTCGAAGGGATTAAGGATGGGCGGCGCGGCCACGGTGTTGTCCAGGATAAAGGGGATGCCGGCGTCGTGGGCCACCTTGGCGATGGCGGGCAGGTCGTCCACGTTGCAGCGCGGGTTGCCGATGGATTCGGTGTAGACGAGGCGCGTGTCGGCATCGATGGCCCGGGCAAAATTGGCCGGGTCGGAAGAGTCCACGAACCGCACCTCGATGCCGAAGCGCTTCAGCGTATGCTCGAAAAGCGTGTGGGTGCCGCCGTAGAGGTTGCTGCCCGAAACGATGTTCTGCCCGGCCTTGGTGATGGCGGCCACGGCGTAGAAGATGGCGGACATGCCCGAGGCGGTGCACAGGCAGGCCGGAGCGCCGTGCAGGGCGGCCAGACGCTTTTCCAGCACGTCGGTGGTGGGGTTGCCAAGGCGCGTGTAGATGTAGCCGGCTTCCTTGAGCGCGAACAGGTTGGCCGCGTGGGCGGCATCGCGGAACAAAAAGCTTGTGGTCTGGTAGATGGGCACGGCCCGGGAAAGCGTATCCTCATCCGGAGCATGGCCGGCATGCAGGGCCAGCGTCTGGGCATGCCACGTGGGGTTGGTCATGGAGTTCCTCGCGTTTTTGTTGGTGCCCCGCCCGCGCGGGGCGTCGGGCATGGTGCCCCTATATGCCAATCCCGCGCCCCGTGGAAGGCCCCGGCCGGCGTTTGCGCTCCCCCGGCCTTGACAAGAACCCGGGGCGGAACCGACAACCGGCATCGGCGCTTTCGCCGCGCCGACTTCCATCGTCACTTCGGGAGGTACCCATGCGCCTGCACGCCTTTTACCATGTCCCCTTCGAGGATGTGGGCTCCATCGCATCCTTTGCCGCCGAGAAAGGCCATCCCCTGACCGCCACCGGCTTTTACGCCGACGAGACCCCGCCTCCGGCCTCTGACTACGACATGCTCATCGTCATGGGCGGGCCCATGAGCGTCTACGACGAAAAAGAATATCCCTGGCTGGCCGGCGAGAAAAAAGCCATCGAAGCGGCCATCGCCGCCGGCAAGAAGGTGCTCGGCATCTGTCTGGGAGCCCAGCTCGTCTCCGTCGTGCTCGGCGGCACGGTCACCAAAAATCCGGTGCCGGAAATCGGCTGGTTCAAGGTGGAAATGACGCCGGAAGGCCTGGCCGAACCGGTCTTCGCCGGATTCCCCCAATCCTTCTACGCCTTCCACTGGCACGGCGACGCCTTCTCCATCCCGCCGGGAGCGGTCCACGCCGCCTCCTCGGCCGCCTGCGCCAATCAGGCCTTCGTCTATAAACAAAACGTCGTCGGCTTGCAGTTCCACCTGGAGACCCAGCCGGTGAACATGCAAAAACTCATCAAGTACTGCGCCGCCGATGTGGCCACTCCCGGCCCCACCATCCACCACCCCAAGCAGATGCACGCCGGGCGCGAAGCCTTCAAGGACATCAAGGCGCTCATGCACAAGGTCTGCGACGCCATAATCGTTTAGTGGGGAAAGAAGAAAGAGCCTCCGGCGGCCGGGGGAAACTTTTTGAAAAAAGTTTCCCCCGGACCCTCTTCAAAAACTTTCAAGGGGGGTGGAGGACTCCACCGGATATGCACGAGGAAACCTTCCCTCATTCCTTCGGGAACAGGGAAAAAACCGTTGCCGGGAGGAAGCGATGCGCAAGAAAGAGCGGGAACTCACGGACAGGGGCGTACTGGAAGAACTGCTCATGCGGGCCAAGGTGTGCCGGCTCGGGCTCTACGACGGTGCGTGGCCCTATGTCGTGCCCGTCAACATTGGCTATACTTCGGGGTGCATCTATTTCCATTCCTCGTTCAAGGGCAAGAAGATGGACATCCTGCGCCAAAATCCCAAGGTCTGCTTCGAGATCGACAGCGCCGTGGAAATCGTCACCGGCGAACGCCCCTGCGATTATACCGCCTACTACAAGTCGATCATCGGCTTCGGCACGGCCATCATCATCGAGGACGAAGCGGAAAAACTCGATGGCCTGCGCGTCCTCATGCACCACTTTGCCGGCCCGGAAGAAGGTTTCCGGCCCGAGGTGGTGGCCAAAACGGCCGTGGTGCGCATCGACATCGAATCCATGACCGGCAAGTCCAACCCGCCGATGAAGGAATGGAGCTAGGCAGCGCTATACCGCCCCTTTCCGGCGCCGTCCCTCGGCGTCGCCGGCCTTGAGCGCGGCAAAGACCGCCTCGGGCAGGATCTCCACGGGCTCGTTGAAGATGGATTCGCCGGCCGCGCAGGTCTTTTCGGCCACCCGGAACAGGTCGGCGTCGGTGGCGTCGGCGAGTCCCAGCTCGGCCAGGGTCGTCGGCAGACCAAGCCGGGCGCACAGGTCGTAGACCTCGTCCACAAGGTCCATGGGCCATTCCCGCAAAAAGAGCGAGGCCAGCACGCCGAAGGCCACCTTCTCCCCGTGATAGCAGCCCTTGACGCCGGCCAACACCGTCAGGCCGTTGTGGATGGAGTGGGCCGCGCCAAGGCCGCCGCTTTCGAATCCCAGGCCACTTAAAAGCGTATTGGCTTCCACCACCCGCTCCAGGGCGGGCGTGACAACGCCGGCCTCGCAGGCGGTGCGCGCCGAAAGCCCGTAGTCCCGAATCGTTTCGTAGCACAGCCGGGCCAGGGCGTTCGCCGTCATGGACCCCGGATCGCCGGCGATGTTGGGGCCGCGGCTCAGGCGGCAGGAATCGGCCTCGAACCAGGTGGCCAACGCGTCCCCCATGCCGGCGACCAGAAAGCGGGGCGGCGCCTTGGCCACAACGGCCGTGTCCACCAGCACCAGGTCGGGATTTCGCGGCAAGACGTCCACGCGTTCGAACACCCCGTCCGGGGTGTAGATGATGCATACCGAACTGCACGGCGCGTCCGTGGAGGCGATGGTCGGCACCACGGCCACGGGGAGCTCCGCGCGCACGGCCACGGCCTTGGCCGTATCCAGGGTCTTGCCCCCGCCAAAGGCCGTCACGGTCTGCGCGCCAAAGGCCGCAACCGCCGCAACGAGGCGTTCGACCTCCCCATCCGTGCATTCCCGGCCGAAGCGCTCGGTATGCACCTCCCCGGCCCGCTCAAGCTCCGGCAGCAGGGGCGGCAGCAGTTGCATGAGAGCATGCGGGGAACACAGGCAGAAGTGGCGTTTGCCCAGCCGCGCCAACTCGACGCCCAGCCGGGACAACGCCCCGCGCCCCTGCACATATCGTCCCGGAAAAAGCGTGGTGCTGATCATGCCGCATCCCCCTTCTTATTCTGCGCCCTATATTCGCTTTATCCCCTTTCCCTGGCAAACCAAATCATGCCCAATGGCCAAAAAAGAAGCCGGCTTGCGACGCCGCGAAGCACCGTTTTTCCACGCCCCCGCCCGGTGCGGGCGCCAAAAAGCCCGCATTGCCGCCCGCAGGGCTTTCGCGTACCAGGAAAGCAGTTGCGGACATGGGCTTCCGCAAGACGGCGCGACCTCAACAACAGAGCGGCCATGCGATTTCCAATACCCGAAGCAACAGCCCCCCGCCGCCCCTCCGATGCCTCCGCGCCGGCCGCTGCCGCCGGCCAGGCCCTGTCGCAGGCCGTTCGCGCCTTCTTCCTGCTTTTGGTCACAGCCGTGCTGTCGGCCGCCCTTTTCCCCGCCCTCGCCCCGGCCGGGGCCGCGACGCCCCTGACGCAATCGCCCAAGGCCGAACCGGAACGCCCGAAAAAACTCACCGTGGTCGTGGACAAGGATTACCCGCCTTACGTCATCACTGCCCCTGCGGGCGAAGTGCGCGGCATCCTGGTCGATTACTGGAAGCTGTGGGAACAACACACCGGCGTGCCGGTCACCCTCGTGCCCATGACCTGGGAAGCGGCCCAGGACGCCATGCGCCATGGCGAGGCCGACGTCATCGACCTGCTTTTCGAAAATGAGGCCCGCAAAAAAGACTATCTCTTCTCCAAGCCCTACGCGTCCATCGACGTACCGGTCTTCGTGCATAAGGACTTGGCCGGCATAACCGACATTTCCTCCCTGCGCGGCTTTCCGGTGGCGGTCAAACGCGGCGACGCCAGCGCCGACAAATTGCTGCAGCACGGCATCGGACCGCTTTTGTACTACGATACCTATGAAGACGTGGTCCAGGCCGCCAAGGACGGCAAGGTCAAGGTCTTTTGCATGGACGCGCCACCGGCGATGTACCACCTCTCCAAGCAGGGGCTCGAGGGCGAGTTCAGGCTGGCCTTCACCCTCTATACCGGCGAGTTGCACCGCGCCGTGCGCAAGGGAAACGCGGCGCTCTTGCGCTTTGTCGAAGTGGGCTTCGACAGTATTCCGGCCAAAACCCTCAAGGATATCGACAAGAGATGGCGCGGTACGCCCCTTTTCCCCTCGTCCAGCCTGCGCTACGCCCTGTGGGCCGTGGCGACCCTGGCCGCGGCGGCGCTTGTCTTGTTGTCCATAAACGCACTGCTGCGGCGAACGGTCCGCCGCCAGACGGCCAGGCTCGAGGAACTGCTCGAGGCGGTCGGCCAAAGCGAACGCCGCTACCGCGAACTGGTCGAAAACGTGGCCTGCCTCATCGTGCGCCTCGACCTCCTCGGCCGGGTGGTGTTCTGCAACGCCTGGGGACAACGAGTCTTCGGCATCCCCCTGACGCGCATGCTCGGGCGCGGCATCGACGTCCTGGGGAACGCCCCGGACGATGACGCCCCCGAATCGTGGGAGGCGGTCCTGTCCGCCCTGGTCGAGACCCCGGATGGCGCGCGGTTTCTGGACAGGCGGCATATCGGGGATCATGGCCGCTCCCTCTGGATCGCCTGGTCCGTGATCGCCCTGCGCGACCCCAAGGGGAATCCCGCCGAATTTCTTTGCGTCGGCAACGACATCACGGAGCGCAAGCAGGCCGAAGACGCCCTGGCCGCCAGCGAAGCCCGCTACGCCCTGGTGGTGCGCGCCTCCAACGACGGGATCTGGGACTGGGACCTGCACACGGACGTGGTCTATTTCTCCCCCCGTTATCTGGAAATACTCGGGCTGTCCCCGAATGCGGTGCCTCCGTCCGTCAAAGAATGGAGCAGGCGCATCCATCCCGACGATGTCGAGGCCGTCATGCGGGAAAACCGGCGCTGCGCCGACGGCGAGACGGACAGCTTCGTCGTGGAGTACCGGCTGCGCCACGCGGACGGCTCCTATCGGTGGATCGTCGGCCGGGGCGCGAGTTTCAAGGACGGCAGCGGCCGGATCGTGCGCATGGCCGGCTCCCATACCGACATCACCCGCCGGAAAAAGGACGAAACGGCCCTGCGTGAGAGTCAGGACCAACTGGCCAAGATTTTCCGCCTGTCCCCTGTCGGGCTTTGCGTGAATACCCAAGGCAGCGGCCGCATCGTGGACATCAATGAAAACGGGGCTCGCATGTTCGGCTATGAAAAGACGGACGCGATCGGCCGCGAAAGCCCGGGCCTCGGGCTGTGGTCACGCCCCGAGGACCGCCGGGCGCTGGTGGACGAGCTTACCGCCAAGGGCCTCATCGTCGGCAAGGAGCTCGAACTGCTCCATCAAAACGGCTCCACCGTGGTGGTGCTCTTTTCCGCCGTGCCCATCCAGGCGTACGGCGAAAGCTGCGTCCTGTCCGTGCTGGTGGACATCACCGAGCGCAAGGCCATGGAACGGTCCCTGCGCCGGTCCAAGGAGGCCGCCGAGGCCGCCAACCGGGCCAAATCGGAATTCCTCTCCACCATGAGCCATGAAATCCGCACGCCCATGAACACCATTCTGGGCATGGCCCAGGCGCTTTCCGCCGCCGAGCTGCCGCCGAAGCAGACCCAGGCCATCCTGGCCATCGAGAGCGCCGGGGAAGGCCTGCTGGCCCTTTTAAACGACATCCTCGACCTGTCCCAGATCGATTCCGGGGGCCTTATCCTCGAGGAAAAGCCCTGCGACATCAAAGAACTCGCCGGGCGTATCGTGGACATGATGCGCCCCGACGCCGCCGCGAAAAACATCGCCTTGCGCCTTGTGGTCGCCGAGGGGCTGCCGCCTCGCGTATCCTTGAGCCCGGACCGCATCCGGCAGGTGCTGGTCAACCTGCTCGGCAACGCCGTCAAATTCACCCACCAGGGCAGCATCGTCCTGGACATCGGCCGGGAGAACGACCCCGCCGGCGGTTCCTGGCTGCGCCTGGACGTACGCGACACCGGCATCGGCATCCCCAAGGACAAGCTGCCCGTCATCTTCGACCGTTTCACCCAGGCCGACGCCTCCACCAGTCGGATCTACGGCGGAGTCGGCCTGGGACTCGCCATCAGCAAGAAGCTCGTGGACCTGATGGGCGGCAGCATCCAGGTGGAAACCGCTGTCGACCGGGGGTCGACCTTCACCGTGCGCCTTCCGCTGCGCCCCATGGCCGTGCCGATCCCTGACGACACGCTGCCCACGGCCCAGCCCGCCCTTTCCTCCCATGCCGGCTGGCGGGGGACGGTCCTGCTCATCGAGGACAGCCCCGGCAACGCCGAAGTCATCCGGCTCATGCTCGAAGGCAGCCGCTTCGACCTGACCTGGGCTCCCAGCGGCCAGGCCGGGATCGAGGCCCTGCGCGAAACGCCCTGCGATATCGTGCTCATGGACATGGAAATGCCCGAAATGGACGGCTTCGAAACGACAAAGGCCCTGCGCCGCATGGAAACGGAACTGGGACGCTCCCGCACCCCGGTTATCGCCCTGACCGCCCACGCCTTCGAGGAACATCGCCAGCGCGGACTGGCCGCCGGCTGCGACGACTTCCAGACCAAGCCCATCGCCAAGGCGAAGCTGCTCGATACTCTCGAAACCTGGATGGCCGTGGTCAGGAAGTAGATGGAGAAGAGGGTGCGAGAGGGGAAACCCTTTTAAAAAAGGGTTCTCCCCTCTCGCGCTCTCCCCTTCCTAAAACTTATAACGTGGCCAGCATCATAAAGTTAACACTGCATTATTATTAAAAGTCTTTTGAAAGGGGGTCCGGGGGAAAACTTTTCTTCAGAAAAGTTTTCCCCCGGTTGCATTGCGAATATGCACACCGACGTCGTCATTCTGGGAGCCGGGGCCTCCGGCCTTTGCTGCACCATCGCCTGTGCCGGCAGGGGGCGCGACACCCTTGTCATCGACCACGGCCCCAAGGCCGCCCGCAAGGTACTGGCCGCCGGCGGCGGCCGGGCCAACTGCACCAACACCGACATCCGGGCCGCGGACTATCGCTGCGCCAACCCGCATTTCGTCAAATCGGCCCTGGCCCGCTTTTCCCCCACCGACTTCCTGGACTGGATTCATGCCGGCGGCGTGGCCACGGTGGAGGAGCCCGGCGGCAAGGTCTTCTGCCGCGACGGCGCGCCCTCCCTGACCCGGTTTCTTTCGGCCGAGGCCCTTCGGGCGGGTGCCCGCATCCAGCTCGGCACGAAGGTGCGCGAGGCCCACAAGGACGGCGACGTCTTCATTATCGACACCGACGCCGGCCCCATTCGCGCCGCCTCCCTGGTGCTGGCCCTGGGCGGACGGTCCTGGCCGGGACTCGGTGCCACGGATTGCGGCTACGCCCTGGCCCGGGGCTTCGGCCTGTCGGTCACCGAACTGCGCCCGGGACTCACCCCGCTTCTGGCCGGAGCGGACATGACCCCGCTTTGCCGCGAACTGGCCGGCGTGTCCCTGCCCGTGCACCTTGCCGGTCCGTGCGACGTGACCGGAGAGCTGCTTTTCACCCACAAGGGCGTCTCCGGCCCGGCCGTGCTCGACGCCTCGCTTTTCTGGCGCGAGGGCGACACGCTCACCATCGATTGGCTGCCCGGCCGCGACCCCGAGGCGATCCTGGCCGATGCCGGCCGTCAGGAGATCAAAAACGCTTTAGCCGGCTGCCTGCCCAAACGCCTGGCCACCGCCCTGTGCCATCACCTTGGCGCCACCGGCCCCGCGGCCGGGCTTTCGCCCAAGGCCCGCCGCAGACTCGCTACGGCGCTTTCCGCCTTCCCCTTCACTCCCGCCCGGGCCGAAGGCTATGCCAAGGCCGAAGTGACCCTCGGCGGCGTCGCCGTGAACCGCATCTCCTCCAAGACCCTGGCCGCCGGCGACGTGCCCGGCCTCTACGTCATCGGCGAACTACTCGACGTCACCGGCCGCCTCGGCGGCTTCAACCTGCACTGGGCCTGGGCCTCGGGCTTCGCGGCCGGAGGCGATATATGAGGGAGGGGATGCCTCCGGCGGCCGGGGGGAAACTTTTTGAAAAAAGTTTCCCCCCGGACCCCCCATCAAAAACTTTCAAAGGGGGTTGGGGTTGCGCCGGAGGGCCATGCCAGATGCGTACACCCCCTGCTTTCCAACGGCTGTGCAGACCCGTACGGACGGTATGAATCACTCACGGGGATGGGACGCGTGGCCAGGGCCGGTTGGGGGCAGGACGGACGCGAAGGCGTATTCTTCAAATATGCGCCGCGCGCGGCCGCACTGCCTCCAGCCGGCCCGACCAACAACGGCTGCCGCACAGCCCCCAACCGGCCCAACCAACAACGGCGACCACAGCAACAGCAAAACAAAAGCAACAGTGCAACGACAACACGGCAGCCTCCCCCAAACAAAACCGATACTATGTCGGCTTTGCCGTGAGAAACCGCATCGCCGCTCCGGCGATACTCGGACAAACGAACGCGGTGTTAGTCGGTCTGGTAGAGTTCCAGCAAGCCGGGCGGCGGGTCGATGACCACGAAACCGGCGGCAATGTCGATTTCGGGCACCAGCGCATCGGCGGCGGGAAAAAGGATTTCATGGCCGGCGGCGTCGCGGATGACCCAGAGTTCGGCCCCGCCGGAGTCGCGGACGTCTTCGATGACGCCGAAGTCGGGACTGGTGGGGGCGGATTGGGCCAGACGTACGCGCAGGCCGAGGAGTTGGTGGAGAAAGACCTCGTCGGGTTCGGGCGGGGCAAGGCGCGAGGCCGGCACGCAAACGGCCAAGCCCCGCAGGGCCTCGGCGGCGTTGCGGTCGGGGACGCCCTCGAAGCTGACGAGCACCCGTTCCTTATGGACGCGGGCGACGCGCACGGTATAGTCGCGGCCGCGTCCCGGGGCCCCGGCCGGGCACAGGCGCACCACGGCTCCCCGGCCGAAATAGGAAGGGGAGTCGGCATGGCTGTCGATGCACAACTCCCCTCGGATGCCGTGTGGGCGCGCCACGTCACCCACGATAATGTATTTTTCCGGGCCCATGGCGGTCGTTTCGATAGGTGCCGGGGCTTCCTACTCGAGGATCTCCAGCACGGAGCGTTTGCGAGCCTTGGTCGAGGCCGCGCCGAGGATAGTGCGCATGGCACGGGCGGTCCGGCCCTGTTTGCCGATAACCTTGCCGAGGTCTTCCTTGGCCACCTTGAGTTCGATGACCGAGGTCTGTTCGCCCTCTATCTCCGACACCTGCACCTGATCCGGGTTGTCCACCAGGGATTTGGCCACATACTCAATCAAGTCCTTCAACATACGCACCTCCTGAGGTAACCGTAAGAGCAAGCGAAGGACTCCCGCCTCCGTTTCCGTATTCCCCCCGGGCCGTACCCGGGGGTGAAGCGGCGACGTCTGGGATTTCCGGCCCGGACCTCTTCTTCAAAGCGTCGTGTGCCGGAGGAGCCTAGACGTCAGCCTTTTGCAGCAGGGCGCGCACGGTATCCGAGGGCTTGGCTCCACGCTCAAGCCAGGACCGCACTTTTTCACTATCCACTTTTATTTCCGCCGGGTCAACCATGGGGTTGTAGTAGCCCAGATACTCCAGAGCGCGGCCGTCGCGGCGGGTCTTGGAGTCCATGGCGACAATGCGGTAAAACGGGCGCTTCTTGGAACCCATGCGGGTCAGACGCAGTTTCATGGCCATAACGTATTCTCCTGTCCTTGGGGATGATAGCTGTTGTGGAATAACCGCCCGCCGTCCGGCTAGCGTTTTTTCCGTTTTTTCCGTTGTTCCTTCTTCTTCTTGACGGCGGCCTTGGCCGCGGCCCGGGCGGCGCGAATGGCTTCGGGATCGCCGCCGCCGGGGACTCCCGGCATGCCGCCCGGCATGCCACCAGGCATTCCCGGGGGCATACCCGGCATCCCTCCCGGCATGCCGCCGGGCATCTTCATGCCAGGGGGCATCTTGGGCATGCTCGGCATGCCCTTGCCGCCCATCATGCGCTGCATCATCTTTTGCATCTGGCTGAAATTTTTAAGAAGCTGGCTGACTTCCAGGACCGTGGTACCCGAACCCCTGGCGATGCGTTCCTTGCGGCTGACGTTTATGAGCTTGGGGGTGGCCCGCTCGGCCTTGGTCATGGAATTGATGATGGCCTCGACCCGGGACATCTCTTTTTCCGGCATCTGGACTTCGCCGAGCTGCTTGCGGATCTGGGACATGCCGGGAATGAGCTTGAGCAGGCCCTCGATGGAGCCGAGTTTTTTGACCCGGCGCATCTGGGTGCGGAAATCCTCCAGGGTGAACTGCGCCTTGCGCAGTTTCTTCTCCATGGCCGCCGCTTCCTCGGCGTCCACGTCGGTCTGGGCCTTCTCGATGAGCGTCAGGATGTCGCCCATGCCGAGGATGCGCGAGGCGACCCGGTCGGGATGGAAGACTTCCAGGTCGGCGACCTTCTCGCCCGTGCCCACGAGCTTGATGGCCTTGCCCGTGACCTGGCGCACGGACAGGGCCGCGCCGCCCCGGGCGTCGCCGTCCATCTTGGTGAGCACCACGCCGGTGACGCCCAGGCGCTCGTTGAAGGAGGCGGCAACGGTGACCGCGTCCTGGCCGGTCATGGCGTCGGCCACGAACAGGATTTCGCCGGGGTTGGTCCTGGCCTTGATGGCCGAAAGCTCCTCCATGAGGGCTTCGTCGATATGCAGGCGGCCGGCGGTGTCGAGCAACACCACGTCATGGCCGCTGCGCTTGGCCTCTTCCAGGGCGGCCACGCAGATATCCACCGGGCTCTGGTCCGTGGTGGACGGAAAAGCGTCGATATCGAGCTGGGACGCCAACTTGTGGAGCTGCTCGATGGCCGCCGGGCGGTAGACGTCGGCCGGCACCAGATAGGGCTTGCGCTTCAGTTCGCGCCGCAGCTTCAGGGCCAGCTTGGCGCAGGTGGTGGTTTTGCCCGAGCCTTGCAGGCCCACGACCATGATGACGGCCGGGGAGGCCTTGAGGTCGAGTTCCTGGGCCTGGCCGCCGAGCAGTTCGACCATTTCGTCGTGGACGATCTTGACGACCTGCTGGCCCGGGGTCAGGCTCTTGAGCACGTCCTGGCCCATGGCCCGCTCGCGCACGCGCTCGATGAAGTCCTTGACGACCTTGAAGTTGACGTCGGCCTCAAGCAGGGCCAGACGCACCTCGCGCAAGGCGGTCTGGACGTTCTCCTCGGTCAGGCGGGCGTGTCCCCTGATCTTGCGGAAGACGTCGTCGAGTCTGTCGGTAAGGCTGTCGAACATGGTCCTGGCGCACCTCGGTAAAGGGCAAAGTTGGACTACTTAACCGCCTTTCATCCGGCCGTCAAGAGGCACGGAGCATGGCATTACTGGAACGAAACTAATGAAGAGAAGAAAGGGTGGCATTCATCAAACAAAACTAAGGAATCATGACCATTAGACTCGGGTCTGTCTCAACTTCTTCAATTATTGCATTATAACGATCAAAAAGCTTAGAAATTTCAAAACGCCTTCGCTTTGAATCGAATCGCGTCCATTCATGAAGATTTGTAGCGATAAATTGCTCCGCTTCAATAATATCTATCCTGGATTGAAGGCTGACATTCCTAGCAAGCGACTCCATTCCAGCTCTACTTTCAGATATTGTTATGATAATTGGGGATAAACCTTGATCTAAATTTGATTTACATTTCCTGATCAATGCCTCTGTAGGCGATGTCGTTACATGAATTGCAACATCGTCAACAACAAAATCACCAGGCCTAGAATTTGCTGCGTCCGCAACACTCGCTCCATAATGTCGTATTTCTTTTTCACCCTGCAAAATAATATCAAGTTTTGCACCAACAAGGTGTTGCAAAACTGTCCCCGCAAACGTCGCCCCAGGATTTTCTTTTTGCCGTTTTATAGCCTGCTCAAGCACATCTGTCACAATTGACCGAAGTGATTTTGCGGCATCATACCGTAAAACAAACGGCTTACCCTGGAAGTATTCTTTTACTCTTGAAATCCACCAGGATTCTATGTGGGCCAATTCGATCAATCCGCCGGCATTGATTGAATTGAGCCATGCCACGTAGTTTCTCATATGGCCCAAACTGCCACGGCTTGTGCGGCCACACTCCTCAGCAAGGACACGAGTAATCCCATAATCAGCTAAGATAGATTGAACCGCTGACTTACTCAAACCAGCGACTTGGCCAGTTCCTCGTGTCACCAAGGTCTCAGAATCAAGTGGAAGCCCTTTATGTATGGCAATCCGTGTAACATATAATGCGAGAGCGAGTTGCCCCTTTCCATAGAGACGATGTAGCTTCTGAAATTGCCTTAGTTTTTCTTCAAGGATGTCCATAAGATACCGCCGCAATTTTTGAGAGCAGGCTCTTCGCAAGATATCGCGCGACCGGCACCGCCACTGCATCTCCCATTGCTCTATATGCATCATTCGCGGATGTAGGTAAAATAAAACCGCGAGGCGCTCCCATAAGTTTTGCGGCTTCCCGAGGTGTTAACAACCGAGTCCGCCATTGGCTCCCACAACGTATAACCAAGAATTGCTTGCTGCTACCTCCTCCCGGGGTACGCAAACACCCCGCCACATCGTCAAAACGCAGTTCAAGCACCTGGCGGCCCTGGCGAATTCTTTTGTACCCAGGAACAACATTCAAACCACATTCATTAAGACGCAAAAGATGATTCAGCGGAATCAGGGCAAGATTTTTTTTACTTCTTGCCGCATCGTGACATGGAATCGTTAAGTCAACAATATCGGACAAGTTTTGCGCACGGTTTCGTGGTTGTGGCATATTCCACCAAACAAAGGACTCCACTCCTGCTGCTGCTCGAATTACAGCCAAGGGATGTAACCAATTGGGACCATTCGACTCGAATTCCCTCAGTCGAGGCGCATGCACATCAACCCCGATCACAAAAACTCGGGGACGCGATTGAGGTACGAAATGAATCGCATCCAACACAATCGCCCCCACGCGATACCCCCGAGACATCAAAGCATTATGCAGTTCAGCATAATGTCGCCCTTCATGTGTAGATAGAAGTCCAATAACATTTTCAGCAACCACAAGAGGAGGCTTTTGCTTCATTGTGTCCATCACGCGAAGCCATTCCCAAACAAGCCCACTCCTACTGGCCCGAATCCCTTTGGCTGGCCCCGCGAGGGAAAGATCCTGGCAAGGAAAGCTGGCCCAAGATAGAGCCGCGGCAGGGACATCATCACCGGAAATACCTGCAATAGATGCTAGTTTAAAAGGTTTATCTGGATAATTTGTCCTGAAGACGTCTGCTTTTTTGGGGCAAACGTCATTGGACCATACGAGATCAAAGTATCTTGACAAAGCATAACTGACTAAACCGCTCCCCGCAAAAAAATCCAGCAACGGGAGCTTGCCAGGATATTTTTTTTGATGCTGATCTGGAATGTCCTCAAGGACATTGGCCAAACATGTCGTCATAAGCATCCCACAAAGACTCAACCGCGAATCATACTCGCCAAATCATTGGCCAGTTGCATTGGAAACTTAAGTTCACATTCCCAAACAGTCAGCACTTTCCATCCCATCTTCTCAAGTAAAAGTTTATTTTTTGTATCCCGCGCAATATTATTGACAAATTTCTTTGTCCAATATTCAACATTAGTAGTAGGAGTTGAAGCCCTTTTACATCCAGGATGCCTATGCCAAAAGCAACCATTAACAAATACAACTGTTCGATACTTTGGCAAAACGATGTCAGGAACTCCGGGCAATGAAGCGACATGCAGTCTGTAACGAAATCCCCGCTTATGCAGCAAGGACCGCAGGAACACTTCGGGGCGCGTATTTTTCCCCCTAACCCGGGCCATTGTCCGACTTCGTTGCTCAGGGCTCACCTTGTCCATTTCTTGAAGTATAGCCCGAGCGTGGCAGCCTGCCAAGAGCCTCTCAACGGCACAAGGGCCAAATAAAAGGCCCCGTCCGCGTGCGGACGGGGCCTTGGCTGCTTCCGTAGCCGACGCGGACGCCGGCATGACGGCGACTACCAGCTGTTGCGACGGGGACCGCCGGAACCGCCGGTACGGGGCTGACGCTCCTGCGCCTCATTGACGCGCAGGTCGCGGCCGCCGAAAGGCTTGCCGTCTAGGGCTTCCATGGCGGCATCGGCACCTTCAGGGGTCATTTCCACGAAGCCGAAGCCGCGCAGGCGGCCGGTCTCGCGGTCAACGATCAGGTTGACCGACTCCACATCGCCATAACTGGCGAAAAGAGTGCGGATTTCGTCTTCATTGGTGGAAAAAGGAAGGTTGCCGACGTAGAGTTTCTTGGACATTCGCTAAAGCTCCAAACTTTTTTTCGGGCTAACTCTTCAAAGGTCGACGGGAGCTCGGCAAACGCAAAGATCCTCGGAGACGGTTACAAAGATTTAGCCAGCGTTAAGATGCAATCAACTATGCCGCCCCACCGGGACTGTCAACAGATATCTTGTAAAAAAAGCCCGCCCGTTATCCGGCCATGGCTTTGACGAAGCCCGCCTCGGCCCGGTTGATGACCGCCTCGTCCACGCAGAAGGCCAGCCGGAAGTGGCCGGGCAGCCCGAATCCGCGCCCTGGCACGGCCAGCACCCGCTCGGCCGCGAGCCGTTCCACGAAGGCCACCTCGTCCGGGATGGGCGATTTGGGGAAAAAATAAAACGCCCCGCGCGGCATGAAAAACGAATACCCCGACCGGGTCAGCACCCCGGCCATGGCCTTGCGCCGGCGTTCGTAGATGCCGCGGTCCACTTCCTGGCCAAGGGCGCGCAGTAAAAGCGCCTGGCCCACGGCCGGGGCGTTGACGAAGCCCATGATGCGGTTGGCGAAGACCATGCCGGCCACAAGCTTTTCCCGGCCCGGCATGTCCGGCGAGACCACCACGAATCCCACCCGCTCGCCCGGCAGGGACAGATTCTTGGAAAAGGAGCCGATGACCAGGGAATACGGATAGAGCGGCAGCACCGACGGCACGGCCGCGCCGTCGTAGGCCAGAAAACGGTACGGCTCGTCGGCCAGCAGATAGATCGGCCGGTCGCGGCCCACGTTTTGGCGGGTGAGCATGGCCGAAAGCTCGCGCAGCGTTTCCTTGGAATAGATCTGCCCGGTGGGGTTGTTGGGGGAGTTGATCATGACCACCCGGGTGCGGGGGGTGATGGCCGCCTCCATGGCCGGGATGTCCAGCTCGAAGGTGTCGGGTTTGGTCGGCACGGCGGTCAGGGTCGCGCCGTGGTTGGCGGCGTAGAAGTCGTATTCCACGAAATACGGCGACGGGCAAAGGACCACGTCGCCGGGCGTCAGCACGGTCCTGAAAAAAACGTTGATGCCGCCGGCCGCGCCGCAGGTAAGGATCACGTCGCCGGCGGTCACGGGCGCGCCATCCTGCTCCTTGCGCAGATGCTCGGCCAGGGCGGCGCGCACCTCGGGATAGCCGGGGTTGGGCATGTAGCCCAGGGCAAAGGGCTTATCCATCTGGCCGGACAACTCGGCCAGGCACTGGCCGATGATGGGCGGCGGCGGCAGGTCGGGGTTGCCGAGGGAAAAGTCGCAGACAGCCTCTTCGCCGTACCGCTTCTTGAGCTCCAGGCCCTGCTCGAAAATCTTGCGAATCCAGGCCCCGCCCGACAAATACCGCTCCATCTGCTCGGTCACCAGTTGCATGATCCGCCCCTCCGATAAAAAAAACGTGGCAGTCACCATTGCACCAAACCCAAACTGTTGCAATATGGTAACGAGTCTGGCGCCGAATGCTGCCGCAGGGACCGGCCGGCGGCCCGGGATGCGGAAAAAGTATTCCCTCCCGTTCGACTTTGTCCTAGTATGTTCCCCTCGCGGCATCTCCCGCCCATAATTCCTGCAAACGAGTATCCCTATGACCGAGGCGAAAAAGCCTGAAATCCTGGCCCCTGCGGGGGATCCCTATTCGTATCTGGCGGCCGTGGCCGCCGGAGCCGACGCTATCTACTGCGGGCTCAAGCACTTCTCCGCCCGCATGCTGGCCCGCAATTTTTCCATCTCCGAGCTGGCCGGCCTGGCCGAGCTGGCCCGGGGACGCGGCGTGCGCACCTACGTGGCCATAAACACCCTGCTCAAGCCCGACGAGGCGGACCAGGCAGGCCGGCTGGTCAAACGCCTCATCGCCGATGTCGGTCCGGAAGCGCTCATCGTCCAGGACCTGGGCGTGGCCGCCGTTGCCCGGCAGGCCGGTTACAAGGGCGAACTGCACCTGTCCACCCTGGCCAACGTTTCGAGCGCGACCGGCCTTGGCGCCCTGCCCGGCTACTCCTTTTCCCGCGTGGTCCTGCCCCGGGAGCTCTCCGTGGACGAAATCCGCGAGATGGCCGAGGGCGTGCCCGAAGGCCTTACCCTGGAAGTCTTTGTCCACGGCGCGCTGTGCTACAACGTCTCGGGCCGCTGCTACTGGAGCAGCTTCCTCGGCGGCAAATCCGGGCTTCGCGGCCGCTGCGTCCAGCCCTGCCGCCGCATATACACCCATCGGGGCCAGAAGGGTCGCTATTTCTCCTGCCAGGACCTGAGCCTCGACGTCCTGACCAAGGCGCTTTTGACCATCCCGGAAGTGACATCCTGGAAGATCGAGGGCCGCAAAAAGGGCCCCCATTACGTCTATCATACGGTCGCGGCCTACAAGCTCCTGCGCGACTTCGCCGACGACGCCTCGGCCAAGAAGATGGCGGCCAGCTTTTTGGAGCAGTCCCTCGGCCGGGCCACCACCAATTACAATTTCCTGCCCCAGCGTCCCAAGAACCCCATCGACGCCAAGGAGCGCACCGGCTCCGGCATGCCGGCCGGCAAGCTCACCCGGGGCATGAAGCCCGGGCAATGGAACCTGTCGGCCCGGGTGACGCTCATGACCGGCGACCTGGTGCGCCTCGGCACCGAGGACGAACCCGGCCACCGCATCATCAAGGTGACGCGGCCCGTGCCCAAGGGCGGCCGGCTGACCCTGACCATAAGCGACGCCCCGCGCCCCGAATCCGGCATGCCGGCCTACCTGATCGACCGCCGCGAACCCGGGCTCATGGACAAGCTGCGCCCCTTGCAGGCCGAGCTTGAACGCATGCCCGAGCGCGAAGCCAAACCCGTGGAGTTTTCCCCCGTCCTGCCGAAGCCCAGGAAGCCGTCCCGGGGCGAACCGCTTTTCATAAGCGTGTGGCGGCATCCCGACATGCGCAAGGAAAAGGGGCCCTTTGGCGTCTGGGTCTCCACCAAGCGGGCGCACAACCTGCCGCTCGGCCGGGCCGCCTCGGTGTGGTGGTGGCTGCCGCCGGTGGTGTGGCCGGATGAGGAAAGCGAATTCGTCAGCCTGGTTGCGGCCATCTGTTCGCGCGGCGGCAAGCGGTTCGTGCTCGGCGCGCCGTGGCAGACGGGACTTTTCCCGGCCGGGGCCAAGGGGCTGGAGCTGTGGGCCGGCCCGTTTTGCAACATCGCCAACCCCATCGCCATCGGCGAACTGGGGCGCGCCGGATTCGCCGGGGCCTTCGTTTCGCCGGAGCTTTCCGGCGAGGACATGCTCGCCCTGCCGAAGCTCTCGCCTTTGCCGCTCGGCATCGTGCACAAGGGGGCCTGGCCGCTCGGGCTCTCCCGGGTGCTTTCCGGCGAGATCAAGACCTGCCTGCCGGTGGTGAGCCCCAAGGAAGAAGGCTTTTGGGCCGTCAAGTACGACCGCACCTATTGGCTCTACGCCAACTGGGAGGTCGACCTGCACAAGCACCGCGAGGAGCTGGCCAGAGCCGGCTACGCCGTGTTCGTGGACCTGCGCGAGCCCATGCCCAGGGATGTGGAACGCCGTGAACGCACCAGCCATTTCAACTGGGAAGTGGGGCTGCTCTAATGGCCAGGCCGAGCAAGCTCTACATCGCCATGGTGGGGCTGCCGGCCATGGGCAAGTCCACCGTGGGCGCCAAGATCAAGGAGAACCTGGAAAAAGACGACATCAAAGTCGGAATTTTCAACAACGGCGACGTGCGCCGGCGCATGATCCCGGGCAACACGTCCAATCCCGATTTCTACAACCCGGCCAACACCCAGGCGGCCGGGCTGCGGGAGCGCATCGCGGCGGTCAATTTCGCCGAGGCCAAGGCCTACCTTTCCACCGAAGGCGACATCGCCATCCTCGACGCCACCAACGTCTCCCGCAAACGGCGGGAGACGTTGCGGGCCCATCTGCCCAACCATCCAATTTTATTCATCGAGTGCATAAACGACGACCCGGAACTGCTGGCCCTGTCCATCGCCCGCAAGGCCAGGCTCCCGGAATTCGCCGGCCTGTCCGAGGCCGAAGCCAAGAAAAGCTTCGTGACCCGCATCGGCTACTATCGCCACATCTACGAGCCGCCGGACGAGGCCCCCGACCTGGTGCGGCTGGATACGCTCAATAACCGCATCCTGTCCGAGCGCATCTCGGCCGGCCTGCCCTACTACGGCCGCATCCGCGACCTGCTCATGTCCGACTGGATCAAGAACCTGTTTCTCGTGCGCCATGCCGAAAGCGAATACAACGTGCGCGACATGGTGGGCGGCAATTCGAGCCTGACCGACAAGGGCCGCAAACAGGCCTGGGGGCTCTCGCGCCATTTCATCGGCACGCCGCTGCCGTACATTTTCACCAGCACGCTGACCCGCACCCTGGAGATGGCCGAACCGCTTCTGGAGACGCGCAAGGGCCAGACCACCCACCACGCCTTCCCGGAATTCGACGAGATCGACGTGGGCGAATGCGACAGCATGAGCTACGCCGAAATCGAACGCACGCGGCCGGAGCTTTTCGCGGCCCGGACCCGCAACAAGTACAACTTCGTCTATCCCGGCGGCGAGGGCTACGCCACCATGGCCGGCCGGGTCTACCGGGGCGTGAAAAAGGCCCTCTACTTAAGCGGCAATTCCGAGTATATCATGATTATCGGCCACCAGGCCGTCAACCGCATGATTCTCTCGGATTTCCTGTTCCGCCGGGCCGAGGACGTACCCTACATCTTCATCCCCCAGGACAAGTACTTCCACATCGTCTCGACCCAGACGAAAAAGCTGTTCGAACTCAGAAAGTTTTAATGGCAGGGCCCCCTGAGTCCAATGGCCGCCGCAATTCCTGCGGCCGGTCGGAACAGGACGGAGCGCGATGCTGGAGATTGACGAGCCTGGCGATGAAAACTACCAGGAAACACTGGCCGGCTATTCCCTCAAGCACACTCAAACATTACCCCCATGCATTCATGGGCACAATATCGCCAAAGCCGGAGGTCGAAAAACAGCTGTAAGTCAGCCCCCCCGACAAAGCCGAGGCTTGCAGTTGAGCCGCTCAGAGCGGCTTAATCCGACACTATTCCATAGTCCAAACTTCGCGTGCCTACCGGGAACAAGATAAACAAGTCGGTAAAAACAATGAGCAAACTCAGCTAGGGACGATTTGCCATCGCGGTAATGCGGGGCAACACGCGCGGTCTCCTTTGCGGCGCAACACAGCACAAGACTTGATGATATTCAAAGCAATGCTTCGAAAGACCGCCCTCGCACAGATCCCTACGCGTCGGACTTGTTTTTTTGTGCCTCGCACTCGAACCTTCGCAGGACCTGACCCACGTGGTTTTGTCGACAAATTCACATCCTCTTATTCTTGCAGGTATTTCGCATTCATCTCTTGCAACCCTTGCCGCAAAGTATCGACCTTGCCTTCAGGAAAACCAATTTTCACTATCCTCGGGATCGCATAGTCGCAAATTGCCGCGAAAAATTTTTCGCGCGTCGATCGAGGTCCCTTGCCGATATCCTTCCAGCTCGATTCGCCAAAATCCTTAAGGGCCGCCGCGATGGCCAAACGAAAATCTCCTTTAACCGAAAGATGGGAAAGCCCGGCATGGACCTTCTCAACAACATTTGCCATTTCTTCAATCTTCTTTTCCTGTCTCGATTCGCCAGTGACATCCATGCCATTTCCTCCATCATACTATTATGAAACAAGCATCATGCCATCTACATAAAACATATCAGAACGACACTGAAGTTCCCACACTAAAAATTCCTTAGCACATACACACAGTAATAGTTTCTGAGTATCTTTTTACATGACACGGCAAACTTTACCTTTTCTTTGTTCAAATGAAAATAAAAATCGAAACCATTACCTCCTTCCTCTCCCGCCCCTTGATTCTTCCGTACGTCTGCCGCCTCAACCTTCGTCGCGGGCCCGGAACCCGCTGGACGGACAGGCGGCCTCGTCCGCCACGATGCTGCGCCATAGCAAGCCAAAGATTCTCGAAGAATATTGAAACAAGAACGCGTTTTCCCTTCAATTCTTCATACAGTAGGAATGCAATGCCACACTCACATGGAAATTTTACGTCTCGTGTGACTGAAAATTTCTTTGAAAAAAGTATTTCTCTGGCTGGAAACAATTCATCTTTGTGCTATGAAGGATTCGCAAACTCTGCAAGCATCCTTCAACCAGGAGAAAAACCAATGAAAGTCAGCGCCCGCAATCTTATTCCCGGCACCGTGAAGACCGTCAACATCGGCATGGTCAACGCCGAAGTGGTCATCGACGCCGGCGGCGTGGAAATCGTCTCCGTCATCACCAAGGAATCCGCCGAGAACATGGGCCTCAAGGCCGGCGCCCCGGTCAAGGCCATGATCAAGGCCACCAGCATCATGGTCGTCACCGACTAACCGCCGCTTCCGCCTCCAGGGGGAAGGCCTTGGCCTGCCAAAGCCTTCCCCTGGCTCTCCCGACACGTTCCTCCAACAAATGCCGATGCGTGGCACCCGTGCCGGCAAAAAGTTGAGGAAAGGGAGAGCGCGAGAGGGGAAACCCTTCTTAAAGGTTTTCCCCTCTCGCATTTTCTTCTCTTCTCCCCGCCTTCACGAATCTCCAATCACGGCTCGGCTTGGCGAAGGACCGGTTGATGCTCGCAAGCGGAAAGCTGCGGCCGAAAACGTGGGCATGGTAGGCCGCCGCATCCGCCTCGCCGTCGAAGTGGAAACGCTCCGGGTGCAGCTTGCTGGCGATGAAGCGCAGCCCCAGCACCCACTTGGGCGCGCCGAAGTCGCTCGACGGCACGGGAGCGGTATACACGCGCCCGTCGCGCACGGCGGCCACGTCGTCGAGTCCAAGCTCCCGGCACTCCCGGCAAAAGTCCTCAATGTTGTTCGAGAGAAAAGACGAAATGAAGATCACTTCGGGGTTAAGCTGTTGCAGCGTTGCCGCCGTGATGGAACGGCCCGGCCGGCCATCGAGGTCCAGGGTGGTGTTGAGGCTTTTCCCGCCGGCCACGCCCACGAGATGGTTCTCGAAGCGGTCGCCCTTAAGGCCGAAAAGCGGCTTGCCCATGGCGTAAAAAGTCCGGGGACGCCCGGCGACTTTCACCGCCCCTTCCCGCACCGGCTCGATCATCTCCGTCATGAACTCCACCAGCCCCTCGGCCGCCGGGCCGCGCCCGAGCACGCCGCCGAACTCGCGGATCAGCCGCATGTAGCCGTCGATGGTCTGGATGTCCTTGTGGAGCTGGTGCAGCATGCGCCCCGCCAGCAGATGCTCCCACACGGCGACCACCTCGGCCCGGTCGTCCACGCCCATGGCCAGGCACATGGACTCCACGATCTCGAGCGCCCGGGTGAACGGATAGCCGCCCTGAAAGGCCCCCTCGCGCATGACCGGCGGCTCCGCCGGCCCCCGCATGGCCGCATCGGCCCCGCAGGCGGCGCAACGCACGGATTCGGGCGACACTCCCGGGGCGAGCGTGAGCAGCCGCGCCCCCATGGGGCCGTAGAAGTCGCGCGAAACGATCGGCGCGCCGCACGACGGGCAAACCGTATCCAGGCCGCGTGTGCCGGGAGTGTTGAAGACGTAGGTGAAGGGCAGTGTCCGGCGCAGTTCCCGGGCAAAGGCCTCGGTGTCGGCAATGGCCGGCTCAAGGGCCGGATCGGCGTCTTCGATGGGCACGAAGCGCATCATCTGCAACACCATGTCGGGGGAAATTTCCGCCAGGGTCGCGGCCAGAAGCCGGGTGTCGTCCCGGTTGTCCAGGCGGTCCATGCAGGCGACCTCCACGTGCACGCCCGCCGCGACAAGCGCCCGGATGTTGCGCAGCACCACCTCCGGGTCCGCCCCGCCGCACAGCCTGGACCGCTCGGCACTGATTCCCTTGACGCCGATGTTGATGCAGTCGAGAAGTTCGAGAAACGGTTGCAGGGACGCCTCGGTGAAATAGGCGTTGCTGGCGCAGCCGACCAGAAGCCCCCGCGCCTTGGCCACCCTGGCCACCTCCAGGAAGGTGAAATAGGAAGCCAGCGGGTCGTTCATCAAAAAGGCGATACCCCGGCAGCCCTGCTCCACGGCCATGTCCACCACGGCCTCGGGAGGGATGTGGCGCAGGGCCGGGCTGTCCGGCCGCATCTCCCGGGCCGTGACCGTGGCGATGCAACCGGGGCAATCGAAGTTGCAGCCCACGGTGCTGATCTGGAAAAACGGCGCGCCCGGATGGAAATGGAGCAAGGGGATGGTCTCCACGGAGATGGGGCTGGCGATCAGATAACGGTCCGGATAGCACTCCCCGACGCCGCCGTCCTCCAGCGTATAGCGGCCGCAAAGGCCCGTTTTTCCCGGTTCGAGGATACAGCCGCGTTCGCAAATGGGGCACCGCATGGGTCAGGCTCCTGGCTTGGCGTTTTGGATGGAAGCCTGGAGTATAGGCTTGGCGCGGCGGCCCGGGCAATTTGACACTGTTCCAATTTAACTCTTTATAACAATAGGATAGAATATTCTCCCCAAGGAAGGACCGTCACGAAAGTTTTAAAAATCCGGTTGCCGCTCCTGGCGCCCGCTTTCGGCCCTGTCCGCGCCCGTGCGAAAAGCGTCCGGCCGTCCGACAAATCCCCGAGAGCTT
The DNA here is from genome assembly GCF_047785625.1 of Solidesulfovibrio sp. C21. NCBI lineage: Bacteria > Pseudomonadati > Thermodesulfobacteriota > Desulfovibrionia > Desulfovibrionales > Desulfovibrionaceae > Solidesulfovibrio > Solidesulfovibrio sp. C21. Next base: position 32,614 of record NZ_JBLODY010000022.1, on the reverse strand, counting down.
CCGGCCGGTTGGCGCGCGGCCTGTCCGGCCGCGGATGCCGGCGGGAACGCCGGCTTGACGCCGGCCGGGCTTTGGCCTAGCAGGACAAATGGATGCCCGCTTGGGTCGCCGGGGAGCGCCGCTCCCACCGGCCGGCGACGGGCACACAGCCGCATGAGTGCAGTCACGAGTACGCGACAACGCCTTTTTCCTTCCGCCCGGCACGCGGCCCTCAAAAGCCCGGGCCGATTCCCGGACGCCCTTATTTTCCGCCATGCCGCCTAATCCCGCCCAGACGTCGTTGATCTATGTCTCCTTTTCCGTGGTCGCCCTGTACGGCCCGGCGCTCCTTTTAACCTTTCTGGCCTACCGTTATCTGCTCGGCCGCAAATCCCGGCTGGAGCGGCGACTGGAAAAACACAGCCGCATCCGGGAAAACATCGCGACCAGGGGCCAAAAAGCACGGGCCAAGCTGGCGCTTCGCCATCAGCGCCGCAACATCCGCGAAATGGCGGTCATCGTGCGCGAACAGCTCGAGGCCAACAAACGCAAAATGACGCCCTACATGCACCAGCGCACGTCGGTTTTCATCGAAAAGGCGGTCACGGATGTCGACTTCGACCGGCTCGCGGCGCTGCACCACTTTTTCGCCAGTGCGGGCGCCTCGGACACGCCGCCGGTGATGGAACTTTTCTTCGAACAAACGAGGTAACCATGTCGATACCCGAGAACATCGCCAAGGCCATCACCCGGCTTTGCTACTCCGTCCGGAGCGAGGCGGCCGAGTGGCACAAGGAAAACCAGCCCGAACTCGACCGGCTCAAGGAAGAAAAGCTCGTGGCCGCGGCGGAACTCAAAAAACGCCTGGAGCTCATGGAAATCCGCTTTAAGGAAGAGTGCCGCCGAACGCGCATGGAAGAGGAGCGGCAAACCGAGCAGTTCGCCGAATTCCTGGAGAGCATCGACGAGATGAAGGCCAACATGCTGGAATACTACGGCAGCATGCCCAAGCCCATTGCGCTGATGATCCACCACCACGCGGCGGAACTCCTCAAACAGGCCTGGCACAGCCCCGACGCCCGGGAGCGCTTCCAAATGCAGACGCGCTTCACCAACCTCATGCTCACCATTACCGAAGACCTGACGGAACTCTCGGCCGCCGGCGGCCATAAAGCCCTGCCCGAAAAAACCATCGCCTTCATCCAGAATAAGAACGAAGAATAGGAAGAGGCAAGAAGAAGAGGTGCGAGAGGGGAAACCCTTTAAAAAGGGTTCTCCCCTCTCGCGCTCTCCCCTTCCTAAATTTTTTAACTTTTACGAGTTGTTGGCGGGCAACATCCCATCACCGTGAAAAGTCTTGGGAAGGGGGTCTGGGGGGAACCTTTCTACAGAAAGGTTCCCCCCAGTCTCATTACGACGCCCTGCGTCGCTTCTCCCGGATCTCGGTCAGGCAGGAGACGCCTTCGCCCCGGCGCAGGGGCACGAAGCAGGCGTTGTCGCTGACGCAGGCGGAGGGGGCGGCATCGCCGGACTGCCAGCGTGCGATAAGGCCCGGCTCGCGGATCAGCGGCCGGGACAGGGCGACCATGTCGGCCGTGCCCGAGGCGACGATATCTTGGGCGGTTTCCAGGCTGCGTATGCCGCCGACCAGGATAAGCGGGATGCCGATCCTCTGGGCTTTGAGCGCGGCAGCCTGTTCCCGGTAATAGGCCTCGCCGTCGGGGATGGCGAGCTTTCCCGGCCGCACGGGCGCCAGTTTGCCCGAATCCAGCGTGCCGCCGGAAAGTTCCACCGCGTCCGCGCCGGCGGCCTCGAGCCAGGAAACGACCTGTCGGCCTTCCTCGGCCGTCATGCCGCCCTCGATGAAATCCTCGCAGTTGATCTTGACCAGTACCGGGTAACTGTTGCCGATCCGGCCCCGAATGGCGCCTATGGTTTCGAGCAGAAGCCTGGCCCGGTTGGCCAGAGCGCCGCCGTAGGCCCCCAGGCGGCGGTTGGTGCGCGGGGAGAGAAACTGGCTGACGCCGTAGCCGTGGGCGGCGTGAATCTGCACACCGTCGGCCCCGGCGTCGCGGCACAGCGCGGCGGCCGCGCCGAAAGCGGCCTCGAACCGGGCCAGATCCTCGGCGCTCATGGCCAGGCACGGCGGCGCGTCCGGGTCCTCGGGCTGCGAAGGCCCGACCGCCGGCTCGCCGGACAGGGTCGGATCGGCCCGGCAGCCGGCGTGGGCAAGCTGGACCACGAACCGGCCGCCATGGGCATGCACGGCCCTGGCCAGCCTAGCCACTCCCGCTTCCATCTCCGGCCTGTGGACGCCAAGCTGGCCGACGCCGGCCTGTCCCCGCTTCTCCACGTAGGCATGGCCCGAGATGACGAGCCCCACCCCGCCGATGGCCAGGGCTTTGAGCGTTGCCTCGAGCCTGTCCGTGACCGTGCCGTCGGGAGCGGCCATGCCCTCGGCCGTGGCCGAACGCACGAAACGGTTCTTGACCCGCATGCCGTTGATCACGATGGGATCGAAAACGCCCATGGTTTACGCCGCCTCGAAACGATCCAGGAACCGTTCCAGATCATTGGGGTCGCCGTCCTGGTAGTCCTCGGGATAGAGCAGCGCGCCCATGAAGAAAATGCTCTCGAGGGACAGGGCCATGCCGGCCCGCCGGGCGAAATCCTCGAGCCCCGCGGCAAAGGCGGCCGCGCCATCCGCGTCGGAGGCGGACAGGATGTCGGCAACTTCCCCGGGCAAACCTTCGAGGGTCAGGCATTTGTCGGTCAGATGCTTCCGGTGACCGGCGGTGTCGCCCGCCTCATGAAGGACCCTGCCGGCCTCGGCTTCCAGGCGGCGTATCGCATCGGCCGATTGCCGGACCCTGTCCAGGGCCGCCTGGGGAACCTTGGATTTTCCCATTTTTCCTCCCGTGTTGCGACAGACGGTATCATACCTGCCAATCCCGTGCATAACAAAACAGTCCTGCCAGGCCAAGCGGCTCCCTCGGTCAAGGCCCCTTGACGGCCGCCCCGACCAGACGCTAGGAGTTGTTCAAGGAAAAAAGGTGGTTATGCAACACAGCGATTTCCCTGGCGATTCCCTGCCCAGGCTCGATCCGGCCAGCCCGCGCCCCCGGCTCCCGTCCGCCCCGGCGCTGTCCGGCCCGGCCCGGCTGTGTTTCGACCAGGGGGATTACGAACTGCTGGGACTCGTCGCCGATGTCTGGTCCCGGCGGGATTCCCCGGGACTGCGGGGATTGCTCGCCCCGTACCTGCATCCCCATGGCATCAAGGAAATGGCCGCCCCGCGCACCATGCGCCTGGCCTACGCCATCATGGACCTTTCCGATGTGCTGCGCCTGCTTTTCGCCTGCCGGGGCGCGATCACGCATCTCGAGGTCTTCAACCTCCGGGTGTTCGAAACGGAAAAACGCGACGCGGCCGATACGTTGGAGCTTCTGGCCATCCTCAACGCCGGCGATGCCGTGGGGCTCAAGGAACGCATCACCCGGGCGGCCGAGCTGGCCGAGGCGGCCGGAGATACGGCAACGGCCGCGCGGCTGCGGGAGTTGCGCCCGGAGGTGGGGGAGGTCACGGCCGCCTACCGCCTCTCCCCCCTTGACGTGCGCATGGGTTCGGATTCCTCGGGCCGTTCCACCCGTTGCCACGGCATGGGGCTGGCCGTGGCCGACACCCTGCCCCACCGCACCCGGGCCCATCTAGCCGCCCGGGCCAAAAAACCGGGCGACAGCCTGCGCCGGGTCATTCCCGTGGGCTTGGCCGTCTCGCCGCGCCTTCGCGCCCTGCCCGACGACTGCCCGCCGGGACCGGTCACCAGGATGCTACGCCGCCTTGGCGAATGGCCAGCCCTGCGCCTTGGCGGCTACCGCTGGCGACTATCGTGGCTGGTGGGCCGCGCCTTCAAGGCGACCGGAAAAACCGCCAACATCCATACCCTGGGCGGCATGCAGCCAAGCGCCGCCGAGCGCTTTCTGCAAGCGGCCGCCGATGCCCGGCCCATGCGGTTTCGGGAGCGCTACGCCAACGGCACGCTCAAAAACGCCGTGAAAATCGGCATCGGCTTCGCCGTGGCCGCCGCGTCCTTCGCCAGCACCCATTCGTGGTGGGTCCTGGCCTATGGCGGCCCGTTCATCTGGTTCGGCATAACGGGACTGCGCAACCTGCTCCAGACGGCTTTCGGCTGCGGCGGGCTGCGGCGAAGCCCGCTTTTGCGCTGGGAAGACTACGTCAGCATCGACCGCATCGCGGACTCGCTTTTTTTCACCGGTTTTTCCGTACCGCTGCTCGACGTCCTGGTGCGCTCGATCATCCTCGGCCACGGGTTCGGCATCACCACCACGACCAACCCGACCACCCTTTTCACCATCATGGCCGTGGCCAACGGATTGTACCTGGCCAGCCACAATCTCTTCCGGGGGCTGCCCCGGACGGCGGCCCTGGGCAACCTGTTTCGGTCGGTGCTCTCCATCCCGCTGGCCGTGGGCATCAATTTCCTCCTGGCCTGGGCCTTGCGGCAGGCCGGCGCGGCCTCGCCCGAGGCGCTCCTGGACCCCTTCGCGGCCATCGTGTCCAAGTTCGCTTCGGACTGCGTGGCCGCCGTCATCGAGGGGCTGGCCGACCGGGGCCACTATCTGCGCCTGCGGGCCCGCGACTACCGGGAAAAATTCCGCCAGCTCCGGGAGGCGCAGACGCGGCTCGAACTGCTCCATCCCGACGCCGATGCGGCGAGCCTGCTTGAGTCGCCCAAACGATTCCTTTCCGGCCTGGAATCGCACCCGGGCGGGCTGCAAGCCATCTTCATCGCCAATGGTTTGGATTTTCTCTATTTCTGGATGTATCAGCCCCACGCCCGCACGGTCATGGCCCGGGCGCTTCGCGCCATGTCGCTGCGGGAGCGCCGGGTGTTTCTGCTGTCGCAGTACGTGCTGTTGCGGGAAAAGGAGATCAGCCGCCTTTTTATCGACGGCCTGGTGGGAAAGACGTTCGTGCCGGCCCTGGCCTTCTATTTAAGCAACGCCCGGCGCTACCTGGAGGATATCCAGCGTCTCGCCATGCGCCTGCCGCCGGCCGAGACGCAAAGCCTGGAAAACACGCTGTTCAGCCACGACGCGCCGTCGCGCGACCTGTAGCCGCATCCCTTGAAAATACGCGCGTATTTTTAAGAAAAAATCAAGCATTTGAAATTGTTCTCTTCGGAAGTCGTCGCTTTGGCTTTCGAGAAAGAGTGGCAGGCGCCATCCCCGCCTCCCGCCGCCGCATTTCCGAAATGTTCCGGCGGCGGGAGGCCACGGTGTGCGATGGCCTAGGCTTCGGAAGAGCCCACGCCGGAAAGCGCGCCGGAAATGATGTGGTCGACGTTATCCATGGGGTTGCCGCCGCCTTGCTGGGCGGCGTACTTCATGGCTGCCTGGCCCTGGGCACCGGAAGCGTTGCTCGGCGGCTCGGAGGGACTCAGCGAGGACATATTGCCCGACTTGGCGGCCTGGGCGAACTTGCCGGCCATATCGCTGTACATGCCGGCGGCCTTGGAATCCGTGGAATTCTTGGCCGCATCGGACAGACTGTCCGAAATCTTCTGCGCCACTTCCTTGAACTTGTCCGGATCGGAACTTTGCAGATCCTTGAGCTTCTGCATCATTTCCGCACCGTTGGATAAATTCTTGTCGTCACCCTGAACGCTGGTGCTCCCGGCGGCGTCCGAGCCCGAAGCGGAATTCACGGTGGAGGACTTGCTCGAGCTGGTCAGCGTACCCAGGGTATTGGTGCTGCCGTAACTGAGGCTGATGAGATCAGAGGACATGGCGTTTCTCCTTTGGTTTTGTGCAACCTTGCCTGCGGGACTTATCGGCCGAGGGACAAAGGAGTTTAGAGGAAAAATAAAATATCTCGGCGTAACCTTTTCATTAACATTGCGTCAGATCAAAACGATTCCCCAAAACGCCCCGAAATACTTCTGCGATACAAGCGCGTGGTCACCCATAAACCACTCTATCTTTCCGAGTGTGGTTGAACAACGCCTCTGTTTTTCCATCCCTTTCACAGGCGCAATAGTATCCATGAGGCGTCACATAAAAGACAATTTTCTCCCTAATCTCCCACAACTGCTTCCATAATCGCTCCGAGACCTCCGTCTCCCCCGCCCTCCCGCAAAAGTCCGGACCCACATTCCCCAAAAACCGTCTTGGACCAAACCGTGTCCCGCGACCGGACAGGCCCCAAAAAACCGTCGCCCGGCTGCCAAATGCGGCCGGGCGACGGTGGGATACTCTCTGTTCGGAAGAAGACGGCAACCGCGGCGGCCCCAAAAAAGCGGACGCCTTGTCCCCGCGCCAGGAAGCCGGAGGGAGGGATGGGCTGCGGGAAAACGCGCGCGCCCGGGCCAGGGAAAACGGCCGTGGGCGCGCGCGATCAGAACATCTGTTTGAGCAGGTCCTCGCCCTTGCCGAGTGGCGCGTTGGGGTCGGTGAAAAAGGCCTTCTCCTGCTCCTCGTCCATGATGGCCATGGAGCCGCGTTCGGTGCCTTCCTTAAAGGGCATGGGCACCCCGTCCACGTTGGCCATGACGATGCCCGGGGGCCGGGAGAAGTCCTCGACCGGATAATCGTTCTCCACGGCCTCGCGGTAGGCCAGCCAGATGGGCAGCGCCGCCCGTCCGCCGGTCTCGCCCTTGCCCATGGGCTTGGGCTGGTCGAAGCCGACATAGCAGCCGGTCAGCAGATACGGCGAGAACCCCATGAACCAGGCATCCTGGAAGTCGTTGGTGGTGCCGGTCTTGCCGGCGATGGGCCGTCCCAGAACCTTGACCCGCGTGGCCGTGCCGGCCCGCACCACCTCTTTCAGCATACAGTCCATGATGTAGGCGGTCTGGGGCGTGAGCACCTGCTTGATCTCGGGCTTGTTGACGTAGAGTTCCTCGCCCCAGGGGCTCTTGACGTCCAGGACGAAGCGCGGGGTGATGGTCGAGCCGTCGCGGGCAAAGGCCGAATAGGCGTGGATCATGTCCAACAGGTTGACGGCGACAGCCCCCAGGCTCACCGGCAGGTACGGCACGAATTCACCGCGCAGGCCGAGTTCCTGGGCCCGGGCGATGATCTTCTTCATGCCCACCTGCTGGGCCACCCGCACCGTGACGAGGTTTTTCGACTTGGACAGCGCGGCCCGCAGCGTCATGGGCCCGGCATAGCTGCCCTCGTAGTTGCCCGGCGACCAGACCTGGCCGCTCCAGGGATCGCGGGAGGAAAAAGGCGCGTCCATGACCACCGTGGCAGGGGTCATGCCGTTGTCCATGGCCGCGGAATAGACGATGGGCTTAAACGACGATCCGGGCTGGCGAAACGACTGGGTGGCCCGGTTGAACTGGCTTTTTTCGAAGGAGAAACCGCCGACGCAGGCCAGCACCTCGCCCGTGCGCGGGTCCATGGACACAATGGCCCCCTCGATGCGCGGTTCGAGCTGCATGGCCAGCTTCCACATGGGCCGGGCGGACGGGGCCGGGGTGGATTTCTTCGCTTCGGCGGCCTTGCCCTTTTTGTCCTTGGGGGCCGGGGCCTCGGCCTCCTCCTTGCGGGCTCCGGTTTTCTCCGGCTCGGCCAGCACCGAGGCCCAGATGAGGTCGCCGACCTCCACCCGGCCCTTGGCCCAGCCGATCTCGCCGGCCGGGATAAAGCCGTACTTGTCGCCGAAACGCACGGTCAGTCCCTGGGCGCCGGCCTCCGTGACCAGGGCCTTGAGCCAGCGGCCCGGGGTCAAAAGCGCTGACGGCACGTTGCTGTGGGCCAGAAAATCCGCGTACTTGTCCTTGTCGAGTTTCTCCAGGGTCGGCTTGTAGCCCCGGCGTTTCTCCGAGGCGACCAGCCCCTCGCGCAGGGCCCGCTCGGCCGCCTCCTGGTGCTTGAGGTCCACGGCCGTGTGCACGTGCAGGCCGCCGTTGTAGACCTGATCCTCGCCGAAACGGGTGATAAGCTCCCGGCGCACCTCTTCCAGGTAAAACGGGGCCACCTCCCAGGACGGGTCGGGCATGCTTTTAAACACCAGCGGCTCGGCCACGGCCTGATCGTGCTGGGCCTGGGTGATCCAGCCCTGGGCCAGCATGCGTCCGAGCACGTACTTCTGGCGGTTCTTGGCCGCCTGGAAATCCCGAAAAGGGCTGTAACGGGTGGGGGCCTGGGGCAGACCGGCCAGAAGCGCGGCCTGGGCCAGGGTCAGGTCGCCGACGTGGACGCCGAAGTAGGTCCGGGCCGCCGCCTCCACGCCATAGGCCCGGGAGCCCAGGTAGATCTGGTTGAGGTAGATGGTGAGGATCTCGTCCTTGGTCAGGTACTTTTCCAGGCGGTAGGCCAGGATGGCTTCCTTGATCTTGCGCTTGTAGCTTTTTTCCGAAGAGAGAAGCAGCCGCTTGATGACCTGCTGGGTGATGGTGGAACCGCCCTGCCGGATGCCGCCGCGCTGGAGGTTCTTGATCATGGCCCGCACGATGGCCGAAAGGTCCACGCCCTCGTGCTGGTAAAAGGTGGCGTCCTCGGCGGCCAAAAAGGCCTTGGGCAAAAATTCGGGCATCTCCGAAAGCGTCACCAGAAAGCGCTTTTCGGAATAGAGGTAGCCGAGCACCTTGCCCCCGCGGGTATAGATGGTCGTCACCAGCGGCGGGCGGTAGTCGGTGATTTTGCGAAAGCTCGGCAGATCGCTCGAAGCCCAGTAATACAGGCCGATCAAGCCGGCGGCACCGGAAACGGCGCCAACGAACAACAACAGAACAAGCAATATGAGGAATTTTTTCACGTACCAAATCTCGCTGGGGCGGGAGTGACCGCGGGCATGCCTTCCCGAGGAGGGAGCCCCCAGGCCAGCCGCAGTCGGCCGTGGAGATCGCGGACCTGCCCCTCGGTCGCCAGAAGAAGCGCAAGCATCCCGGCGACGGTGCGGCCCTGGCGGTGGACGAGGCAACCGGCGGCGGCAAAGGCCGTGACCCGTCCGTCGGTCATCCAGAAGGGGAAGAGGCGGCAATAATACGGCCGGGCCTCCCTTGGCAAGCAGCATCCGTCGTCCCGCAAAAACACGCAGTGCCCCCCGGGCGTGACCGACAGGCGCAGGTGCCGTCCCCATTCCGGGAAAAGGCTTTCGACCAGCTTGCCCTCACGGGGAAAAAGCCGGCGCATACAGGAGACAAACGCCCCGGAATTGGCTTCCGGCGTGAACGCCCCAAGCGAAAGGCCCACATGCTCGGCAATGCGGTGGCGCTCCATCTCGGAAATGGGGAAGCACAAATCCTCATGTCCGGGCGTGAGCGTACAGCAGGTGGGACCGGCTGCGGCGCATTGGCGGCAGTTTTCCGGGTTGGACGGCGCGGGGATCTCCCCGGGCCGGGAAAAGGCGTTCACGGCAACCTCCAGAGGCGCTTGGCCGTCGCCGGACGGCAGACGGCCGGCGCATCGATACTGGACACCATAATACCGCCAAACGCGACCGTAAAGGCCGAGCCGGTACAGCGGACGCCTTCCTTTTCGGGCAAAGAGGCGGGATAAGACGTGTCGCACCCCGAAATCCGCCGGCAGGCGTTTTCAGGGCGCGGCCCTAGCGCGGCAGCTTGTCCCGCGCCAGGTCGGTCAGGGCCAGCCGGCCCTCGACATCCACGAGCAGTCCCAGATTGACCATATCGCGCACCATGGGCACGACCTGGGAAAAATGGCGCACCAAGGCCCGGCTGATATCCTCCTCGGTCGCCGGCGGATCGCAGACGCGCAGGATATCCTTGGCCGTCTGGGTCAGTCCTCCGTCGGGTTTGATGGCGGCGACGCTCTCATCGGCGTCTATGCGTTCGTCTAGATTGTCCTCGGACGTCATGCCGTCTCCTTTTTGCAAAAATACCAATCCGGGCAGCCCGGCCCAGCCGCCTTCACCCGCTCCTCGGCCATGGCCTTGGTGCGTGGTGGCGGGGCGAGCACCGCCTCGCCCGGTTTCCAGCCGGCCGGGGTGGCGACGCCGTGGGCGTCGGTCGTCTGCAGGGCCGCGACCAGCCGCACGATCTCGTCCACGTTGCGGCCGGTGGTCATGGGGTAGGCAAAGTGGGCCCGCACGATCTGGCGGTCGTCGATGACGAAGGTCACGCGCGAGGGCTCGTTTGGCGACTCGGCGGGCATGTGCATGCCGTAGCGCCGCGCCACCACGCCGGTGGTGTCCGCGCCCAGAGGGAAATCGACGGTGACCGAAAACCGCGATTCCAGGGAGCGCACCCAGGCGATGTGGGAAAAGATGGAATCCACGGACAGCCCGAGCAGTTCGCAGCCGCTGGCGCGCAATGTCTCGCGCACCCCGGCGAAGGCGATGATCTCGGTGGCGCACACCGGGGTGAAATCCGCCGGATGGGAAAAAAGCACCAACCAGCTTCCCCGGAAGTCTTCCAGACGCAGGATGCCCTGGGTGGTTTCGATCTCGAAATCCGGGGCGGGCTCCCCGAGGCGCGGAGAACAGGGCAGGGCTTCACTGTCGCTCATACGGGCTCCTTGACGGTCGCGGATAGCTGCCGCGACACGGCGTAGATGCCCAAGGTATCGCCGGATACAAGGCCGGCGTCAAGCGCCGGAGCGCCGCGCACGGGGCCTCCGGTCTCAGCTCAGGCCGCCCAAATCGTCGGCCAGCCGATGCAACAGCGCGGCCTTGATCTCCGCCGCCTGCTCCGGGTCCTCCACCCTTCTGCCGTCGGGGCCGCGCACGTAAAACACGTCGCGCACCCGACCGGCCGGGGTCACCACCTTGGCCAGATGCGTCTCCAGGCGCAGCTCGTAGAGCGTGCGGGCGATGTCGTAGAGCAGCCCCACCCGATCGTCGCAAGTCACCTCCACCACGGTGTAGAGATCCGAGGCCCGGTCGTCGAGCACCACCTCGGGCGGGGTTCGCGGACGGTTGGCGACCGGCGGGTAGAGGAACGATTCCCGTTTTTTGGCCAGCCGGTAGGCGAGAAAGAGCTTGCCCGAAAGCGCATAGTGCACGGCCCGGGCGACCCGGGCGAAGACCTCGTCGGCATAGAGCACGTCCGGCGGATTGGCGGTGCGAAGCGACAGGATCGTCACCCCGCCCTCCCAGGCGAACACGTCGGCGTCGCGGATGGACAGGTCGTAGAGGGCCAGCGCCCCGCACACTGTGGCGAAAAGGGCGCGCACGCCCCGGGCCGCCACGGTCAGCCGAAAGCCGTCGGCCTCGGGCAAGGCCTCGTGGCGCAAAACGGCCACGTCCCGGCCCCGGCGGGCCGACCGGGCGCTCGGGCGCATGCGCCTGTCCTCGACCTCGGCCGCGTCCAGTTCCTTGAGCAAGGCCAGATGGGACAGGATCGTCTCGGGCGATTCCACCACCAGATAGCGCGGCGGCATGGCCAAAAGCGCCCGCTCCAGGGCCTCGGGCTCCATACCCCCGCCGGCCAGCTCACGCACGCGTTCCCGCGTCGCCAGCATGATTTTGACGTCGCCGGCGTCGAAAAGGCGGCCCTGCTCGATAGCGGCGCGGACCTTGTCATAGAGCTCGAAAATGAGCGATTCCTTCCAGCCGGTCCAGGCCTGGGGCCCGGTGGCCTGGCCGTCGCAGCGGGCGATGAGCGTCAGCATGTCGAGCGTTTCCACCGTGGCCACCCGGGCCGCCACCCCGGCCACCACGTCCCGGTCGGCCAGATCGCGCCCGGTGGCCGTTTCCGGCAACAGCAAATGCTCGCGCACGAGCCCGGCCACGGCATGGCGCACCTCCGGCGGCGCGGCGAGTCGGACCAGCATGGCCTCGGCCAGCTGCGCCCCTTTTTCCGCATGGCCTCCGCCCAGGCCCTTGCCCACGTCGTGGAGCAAAAGCCCCCAGAAGACCAGCTCCGGCCGGGGCAGGCCGGCCAGAAGCGCCTTGTAGCGCGACGATTTCCCGGCCCGGATGCCGGCCAGAAGCCGCACCGCCTCCAGGGTGTGCCGGCCCACGGGGTGCACGTGGTAGATGTCGAAGGCGACGATGTCCTCGACCCGGGTGAATTCCGGCAGCGCGGCCCGCAAAAGCCCGGTGCCCATGACCGCGTCCATGGCCGTGCCGGTGGCGTCGACCTGCATGACCGCGCCAAGGCCCTCGTAAAGCCGCCGCCCGGAAAGCGGGGACACCCCGGCCAGCCGGGCGTAGGCTTCGGCCATGCCCCCCATCCGGCGCAGCGTCTCGTGGGAGGGCGCCCGGCCCGTCCGGGCACAGGCCAGCAGCAGGTCGAAAAGCCCCTCCATGGCCGCCTCGTCGGAGAGTCCCGGCGCAAAGCGCAGGCCCTCCGGGGCGAGCTCCACGCCGTTGCCCAGTGTCTTGGCCGGCGCGCCGAGATCGAGCGCCCCGAGCGCTCCGGCCAAAAGCGGCCAGGCGGAAAGGCGCAGGGCCTTGATGTCGGCCATGCGGCGCAACAGCTTTGCCAAAAACCGCTCCACCCCGGCCCGGTCGCCGCGCGGCCCAAAGCCCATGGCCTCGGCCACGCGCTCCTGGAACTCGAAATACAGCTTGTCGTTTTTGCGGCCGCACAGGCGGTGCAGATGCATCCGGGCGGTCAGGACGAAATGGAAATCCTCGGCCAGGGCGGCCAGTTCCGGGGCCAGGAGCCCGGCATCGCGTTCGCGCCCGGCGTCCAGGGCCAGAAGCCAGCGCACCTGATGCACGGCGCGCAGTCCGCCCAGGCCGTTTTTGAGGTTGGGTTCGAGCATGGCCCCGGCGTCGCCGTAGGACGCCTTGCGCTCCTTGTTGTCCGCATCGAGCCACAGGGCGAAATCGGCGGCCCGGTCCGGAAACACGTCGGCGGCCAGCCGGGCGGCCAGGCCCTCGTGCACGCCGGCGTCGCCGGCAATGAACCGGGCGTCGAGCAGCGACGCCAGCACTTGCTGGTCCGTCCGGGCCAACTCCAGGCACTGGGCCATGGTGCGCACGCCATGGCCCAGGTCCACGCCCAGGTCCCACAGCGGAAAAAAAAGAAACCGCGCCAGTTCCGGCGCGTCGGCCGGGCACTCGCCGCCGAAGACCACCAGCACGTCGATGTCCGAAGCCGGGCACAGTTCCCGCCGGCCGTAGCCGCCCACGGCCACCAGGGCAAAGGCCGCCCGGCCGGCGGCCGACGCCTCGTACTCGGTCAGACGTTCGCGGAAATAGCGGTCAAAGACGTCGGCCAGGGCCGCGACGTAGGGCACGTCCACCTGACCTTCGGCCAGGGCCGTGTCCAGAAGGGCCTTGCCTTCGACAAGCAGGGCCGCGCTCGGCGGTTTTTCCTGTAGGGACATGGATGCTTCTGGGGAGATCATACACGAGGCAGGGAAAATTTTGGCAACCTCTTTATCCTTCTCTTGAACGATAAGGCGGCATCCCTCTTTTTCCCCACCCCATTAAAAAATTTAGGAAAGGGAGAGCGCGAGAGGGGAGAACCCTTTGCAAAGGGTTTCCCCTCTCGCACTTCTTCCTCTTTTCCTTAAATAGCCGCGTTGCCGGTCTCGCCGGTGCGGATGCGGATGACCTCATCGATGCTGGAAACGAAGATCTTGCCGTCGCCGACCTCGCCGGTCTGGGCGGCGGCCTTGATGGTGGCGATGACCTCGACGGCCATGGCGTCCTCCACCACCACCTCCATCTTGACCTTGGGCACGAAATCCACCTGGTACTCGGCCCCACGGTAGACCTCGGTATGGCCGCGCTGACGGCCGAAGCCCTTGACCTCGGAGATGGTCATGCCCTTGATGCCGATGCCGGTGAGCTTTTCCTTGATCTCATCGATCTTGTAAGGCCGCGTGATGACTTCGATTTTTTTCATGGCGCATGTACTCCCCCGCGTTAGAGCTGGTAGCCGACTTCACTGTGCTGGCTGACGTCGAGGCCCTTGGTCTCGTCGTCCAGGCTTACCCGAATACCGACCATCAAGTCCACGACCTTAAACAGGATCAGCGACATGACAAAGCAGTAGGCCCAGGTGGCGACCACCGAGACGAACTGAATCCACAGCTGTCCGGCGTTGCCGTAGAAAAGGCCGTTGGCCCCGGCGCTGTTGACGGCCGTGGTGGCGAAAAGGCCGGTGGCCAGCGCGCCGAAGGTGCCGCCCAGACCATGGATGCCCACGACATCCAGGGCGTCGTCGTACTTGAGCCGGCTTTTTATAAGCACGCCGCCGTAGCACAGCGCGCCGGCGACAAGGCCCATGAGGATGGCCGGCATGGGCTCGACGAAGCCCGCCGCCGGGGTGATGGCGACAAGGCCCGCCACCGCGCCGGAAGCCATGCCGAGGGTGGTCGGCTTGCCGCGATGGAGCCACTCCACCACGATCCAGCTCACGGCCGCGGCCGCAGCGGCAAGATGCGTGGTGACGAAGGCCGAGGCGGCCAGACCGTTGGCGGCCAGGGCGCTGCCGGCGTTGAACCCGAACCAGCCGAACCACAAAAGCCCCGCGCCAAGGATGGTCAGCGGCAGGTTGTGGGGAATAAACGCCTGTTTGCCGTAGCCGTGCCGCGGGCCCAGGTACAGGGCCGCGGCCAGGGCGGAGGCGCCGGAACTCATGTGGACCACCGCGCCGCCGGCGAAATCGAGGGCCCCCATCTTGGCCATCCAGCCGCCGCCCCAGACCCAGTGAGCCATGGGCGAATAGACCACGATCATCCACAGGCAGGTGAAGACGAGAAAACCGGAAAACTTGATGCGCTCGGCAAACGCGCCGGTAATCAGCGCCGGCGTGATCACCGCGAACATGCACTGGAAGATCATGAAGGCCAGGTGCGGGATGTTGTCCACGCCCGGCTTGGCGGCGGCGCCGACCCCGCGCAGGAACACGTAGTCGAGATTGCCGATCAGCCCGCCGATATCGCCGCCGAAGGCCAGGCTGTAGCCGACGATGGCCCAGATGATGGTGACGGTGCCAAGCAGGATGTTGGAGTGCATGAGCGTACCGAGGATGTTTTTGCCTCGGACCATGCCGCCATAAAAAAGTGCCAGCCCCGGGGTCATGAGCATGACCAGGGCCGCCGAAATGAGCACGAAAGCGGTGTCCGCCGCGTTCATGGGTTCCCCCTCTCGTAACGTTTTTGTGTACCAAGCCCCAGACGACGCCGGATCTCCATCCGTCCCGGGGCAGACAAGGCCGGACCTCTCTCCACAAGGAGCCGACGCGCTCCGCAGGCGGCACGGCGTTCTTCCCACTAGTGTGAAGTTGACATTTTTGCAACTCCAAAAAAACCTTGTTCCGGCTGCTCGAATCGCCATGCGGCCCTGGCAAGACGCAGCCAAATGGTCTATGCTTGGCATCATAAGCAGCAGTCTGCGGAGACCGCCATGGCCGACACAAACGCCAGAATCCTGCTTGTCGAGGATGACGCCGACGTCCGCCAAGCCATAAGCCTTTGGCTGACGGCCTCGGGCTACACCGTCGCCACCGCCGGCGACGGCCGGGCCGGGCTTGCCGCCATCCGCGCCCAGAAACCCGACGCCGTGCTGCTCGACCTGCGACTGCCGATCCTGGACGGGTTCGGCGTGCTGGCGTCCCTGGCCCGGGAGGGCGGCGAGCCTCCGCCAGTCATCGTCATCTCCGGCCAGGACGAAATCCAGGGCGTGATCCAGGCCTTTCGCCTGGGTGCGACGGACTATCTGCAAAAACCCATCGTCAGCTTCGACCTGCTCGCCCATGCCCTGGAAGCCGTGCTCGAGCGGCAACATCTGTCCCGGGCCGTGCGCCTGGCCGAAACCCGCTACTTCAATCTGGTGCAAAACCTGCCGCTTTTGGTTTTCGTGCTGGAGGCGGACCTGCGGGTGGCTTTCATTAACAAATTTTGCCGCACGTTGCTCGGCTTTTCCCGGGGCGAAGCCCTGACCGAACAGGACTGGTTCGTGACGCGTCTGCACCCGGGCGACCGGGAACGCCTGGTCGCGAGCCTTACCCGGGACTTCCCGGCCCGGGGCCACGCCCGCACCGAGGAGTGCCGGTTCATCCACAAAAACGGGGCCACGATCCACGCGCTGCTGCGGGCCATTCCCTCGACCCGGCCCAACCACGACGACGCCGCGAGCATGATCGAGGGCATCGTGGTGGACATCACCGACCGGGTGGAACTGGAACGCTTCGTGGTCCAGGAGGAAAAGCTCAAGACCCTGGGCGCGATCTCGGCGGAAGTGGCCCACGAGATCCGCAACCCGCTTTTTTCCATCGCCGGCTTCGCCCATCGCCTGCAAGCCAGGATGCCGGACAATCGCGAGGCGGGCATCATCCTGGCCGAGGCCAGACGCCTCGAGGACATCCTGGACCGGATAAGCACCTACCTGCACCCGGTCGATCTGCGGCCACGGCTGTGTTCGCTCGGGGCCATCGTGTCCGCCGTGGTGGAATTCCTGGCTCCGGAATTTTCCGCCCGGGGCGTTACCGCCGAGACGAAGCTGGCCGCCGGGCTGCCCGATCTCCAGCTCGACCCGGAACTGCTCACCCAGGTGGTCACAAGCCTCGTGCGCTACGCGTCCAAACGCCTGCCCCAGGGCGGCCGGGTGTCGCTTACCACCTCGCGCCACGCCCGGTTCATCCATCTCGACGTGACCTTTGCCACGACCATGCCGGTGGCCGATCCGGAACTGCTCTTCCTGCCCTTCGAGGAAGGCGAGGAACGCCTCGGGCTGCCGCTGGCCTATCGCATCGTCAAGAACATGGGCGGCTCGCTCACCTTTTTCCAGCTTGGCGGCGAGGCGACCTTCACCGTGCAACTGCCCCTCGGCGCGCCCTACGACCAGGCGCTGGATTTGGATGAAGAGGAGGATGAGACCGGGGGGGAACCTTTTTGAAAAAAGGTTCCCCCCCGGACCCCCTCTCCAAAAACTTTTAACGGTGACAGCGCGTTATCCATATCACATCCCCACCCCTTTATAAAATTGAGGAAAGGGAGAGCGCGAGAGGGGACAACCCTTTTTAAAGGGTTTCCCCTCTCGCACTGTCTTTCTTCCCAAAGGAATGCCCATTCATGCGGGAGAGCTGGATCGATCGTCTTTTGGAGCTGGCGTTGCCGGAAGCGCCTGTCATCGTCGACGGCGGGGCCAACAAGGGCAATGTCGTGGCGCGGCTGCTTGAGGCCCTGCCCCGGGCGCGCGTGTTGGCCGTGGAGCCCCAGCCGCGTCTGGCGCGCAAGCTGGCCAAGCGTTTCGCCGGCGACGCCCGGGTGACGGTCCGGGCCGTGGCCCTCGGCGAGGCGACGGATACGCGCACCCTCTCGGTCATGAACCGCCCCACGCTGTCCTCGCTCCTTCCGCCCACGGGCATCCGCGACAAATATGCCGATGAGACGCTCACGGTGACGGAGACGGTGGACGTGCCGGTAGCGCGGCTCGACGCCGTGGCCGCAGCCGCCGACGTCATCAAGCTGGATTTGCAGGGCTACGAATTGCCGGCGCTTCGCGGAGCGAGCGGGCTTTTACCGGGCGTATCGGTGGTGGTGGCCGAGACGGCGCTCGTGCCGCTTTACGACGGGCAGGCGCTTTTGCCCGAACTCGAGGCTTTCCTGGCGGAATACGGGTTCGCCTGCGACGGACTCTACGATTTCGCGCGGGGCCCGGAGGGGCGGATCGTTTCCGGGGATGCGTTTTTCGTCAAACGGCGGGCGTCGTCAGCAAGGCGGCCGTGCCCCGCGCACCGTCCAGATTGACGGCGGCCCGGGGCGGCCGGGGCGCGTCCAGGGCGGCGACGATCCGGTCGGCCAGACGGTCCGGGGCGAGGTCCTCCGGCCCGACCAGGCCCAAAAGCCCCATGTCCTCCAGGCGGCCGGCCCGAAGGCGCTGCTCGCGGTTCTGGTCGAAGGGATAGACCAGCCCCCGGACGCCGGCGGCCAGAAGCGCCATGACCGTGTTGTACCCGCCCAGACTCACCGAGACATCGGCGCTTCCCAGGAGGTCGGCAAAATTGTCGGTAAAGCGCGCCACCCTGGCGTCCGGCAATCCCGCCGCCGCGTCCTCTATCGCCAGATACGCGTCGTCGGGGCAATACGGACCGGTAAAGACCCGGACCGCCAGCGCCGTGAGACGCGCCCGCGTGCGGCAGGCGGCCAGGGTCGCGGCCAAAAGCTCGTAGCCGACCTTGCCGCCCCCGGCGCTTGCGACCAGAAGTTCCCGCCCCTGTCCCACGCCAAACACCCGGCGCACGCCCCCCCCGTCGACGGCCGCCTGCGGCGCGGGAGCCACGTAGCCCGTGTAGGCCACGGGCACGGGGATATCCGCGGCCCGGGAAAACGTGGCCGACAGCGGAAAAAGCGCCGGGTCGCCATGGACGCACACCGCGTCGAAAAAGCGCCCCAACCGGTCCAGGACCCGGGCCTCGTAGGCCGGCTGATCCTTTTTTCCCACCAGGATGTCGCGCACGCCGCAAACGACCCGGCAGGGGCCGCACGCGCCGGCGCGGATGGCGGTCAGGGCGGGCACGAGCTCGAATTCGAAGGCCTTGCGGCCAAAAGGATAGAGTTCGACGAAAAAGACGTCCGGGGCAAAGGCGGCCAGGGCATCGAGTAGCATGGCGGCCCGGGTCTTCCTGGCCGCTTCCAAGGCCTCCCCGTCCAGGGACAGCGCGGAAAATGCCGCGTCCATGGACAGCGCCGGCAGCCGGACGAGCGTCACGTCACCGGGCAGGCCGACCGGGGCGTCGGGGCCGCCGAGAATGAGCAGTCGCTCATGCCCGGCCAGGGCGGCGACGATCTCCAGGGTGCGCATGAGATGGCCCATGCCGAGCACGTGCTGGCAATAGAAGGCGATTTTCACGCAACGTCCGGGGCGGGGGCTTCCTCGGGGAGGACGACGTCCAGGGCGTCGATGGACAGCACGCCATCCTGGCACACCACCCGCTGCAACAGGGACAGGTCGAAAGCCGGCGGTGCGCCCGGGACGAAGGGACGATCGAGGAGATGGTAAAGTATGGCCTTGATGACGCCCTGGTGGGTGACGACCAGGACCGCGCGCCCGGCATTGGCCCGGGCGGCATCGATCAGGGCGTGCTCGGCGCGCTGGCGCACGTCGCTTCGCGACTCGCCGCCGGGTGGACGAAAATCCCAGCCCGCCGCCTCGGCCGCGCGGATATCGGCCTCGGGGATGTCGCGCCAGTATTTGCCCATCCACTCGCCGTAATGCTGTTCGCGCAGCCTGCGTTCCACACTCACCGGCAGGCGCAGGTGCAGGTTGAAAATGCCGGCCGTGGATTTGGCCCGGCCCAGATCGCTGACGAGGATGCGGGACAGGCCGAGGCCGGTGAGGCGCGACGCCAGGGCTTCGGCGGCGGCATGGCCTTCCGGGTGCAATTCGCTGTCCCATTGCCCCTGGATGCGCTTGTCCCGGTTCCACAGCGTCTCGGCGTGGCGCAAAAGATAAAAGACGGTACGTGCCATGGAAAACGGTCCCTCCGTGAGGCCTTGCGGCCGGTATGCCTCAAACTCCGGGAAAACGCACCCAGGTCTAACGCGTGAGCCCCCGCAGAAAATCGTCCAGCCCGGTCACCACCGCCTGGCAGGCTTCGACCAGACCCGGCGCCAGGGAGGCGAACTTGTCGGCATCGCCGGCGGCGGCGGCAATTTCCGCCTCGGCGGCCAGGGCGCGCATGGCCGCCGCCCCGAACATGGCCGCATTGCCCTTGAGCGTGTGGGCCACCCGCTCGCACACCACCATGTCCCCGGCGCGCCGGGCCGCGTCCATGGCCGCAAGCTGCTCCGGCACCGAAGCCACGAACGCCCGCCCTACCCGGGTCAACAGCCCCGTCTTGTTGCGGTATTGGCGCGTCAGCCCTTGCGTATCGAGGAGTTGCTTTTCACTGACTTCGTCCCGGCGCGCCCCGGACGGCATGCGGCCGCGACGGATCAGCACGCCGCGCACGACCGCGAAAAACGCTTCCACGTCAATGGGCTTGATGATGTAGTCGTCAAGCCCGGCCGCCAGGAAACGCTCCCGTTCCTGATCCATGGCATAGGCCGACAACCCGATGACCGGCAGCTTCGGATCGATGGGCGGACGTCCGGCCCGGATGGCCCGGGTGGCGGTGAGCCCGTCCATGACCGGCATCTGGATGTCCATGAGCACCACGTCGACCGGATGCCTGGCCAGATAGTCCAGGGCGGCCTGGCCGTTTTCGGCCACGGCGACGGTATGCCCCCTGTTTTCCAGGAGATCGGAGGCGAACACCCGGTTGACCCGGTTGTCCTCGACCAGAAGGATGGAAAGCGGCGGCAAGTCGTCGGGCCGGGAACCGGGAAGCGCGTCCGCGACGGGCACCGATTCGGCGCCGGCCGCATCGAAGGGACATTCCAGCCGAAACGCGCTGCCCTGGCCGGGCGTGCTTTCGAGCGATATCGTCCCGCCCATGAGCCCGGCCAGCCGGCGGCAGATGGCCAGCCCCAGTCCGGTGCCGGCCTGCCGCTTGGTCAGGCCGCCGTCAATCTGGGTGAAGCTGTCGAAGATCGTTTCCTGCTGCTCGTAGGGAATGCCGATTCCGGTGTCGGCCACGGTGAAGCGCAGCCACAGCCGGCCGCCCTCCCCGCCGGAAGCGGCGCGCGGCGCGTCGGCAATGGCGACCCCAAGCCGTACGCCCCCCTTGTCGGTGTACTTGACGGCGTTGTTGACCAGATTACGCAGCACCTGGCGCAGCCGCAACCCGTCGCCGCGTACGGCCCCGGGCACGTTTCCCGCGATGTCGAGGACAAGGTCGAGCCCCTTGGCCCGGGCCAGGACCTCCTGTTCCTTGAGCACGCCCTCCAGGCCGCGCACCAGATCGAAGGGCGCGGCTTTCAGTTCCATACGGCCGGCCTCGATCTTGGAATAGTCGAGGATGTCGTTGATGATGGAAAGCAGGGTGCCGGCGGATTCCTCGACCACGCTCAGGCGTTCGCGCTGCCTGGGGTCCAGGCGGTCGGCCAGCATGAGCTGGACATAGCCGAGCACGGCATTGAGCGGCGTGCGGATCTCGTGGCTCATGTTGGCCAGAAACGCCCCCTTGGCCTGGCTGGCTCCCTCGGCCCGCTCCAGCGCGTCGGCCAGTTCCGCCTCCAGCCGCTTGCCGGCGGTGACGTCGCGCACGATCTCGACCACGCCCGCCACCTCGTCGTCGTCATCGAGCAGCGGATAGCAAAAAAGCTCCACCCAGCCCGAGGGTTTGCCCGCCTCGACCTTGGGCACGAGGCTGATGGCCAGCTTGCGCGTGGCCAACGCCCGCAAGGCGGGACAATCGTTGCAGGGCATGCCCAGGCCGTGAAACAGGTCGTGGCACTTGCGTCCGACCATTTCTTCCTGTCTGGCATAGAGCGTCCGCATGGCCCGGTTGGACGTCGTCACGGTCAGGTCGGGCGTGAGCAGGCAGATGCCGTCCTGGATACCGGTGAGCACCGTATCCAGAAAATGTCGTTCCCGGCGCAGCCGGGCCTCGGCCTCTTCCCTGGCCTCGATTTCACCGGCCATGCGCTGGCGCAGGCGCAACACCTCGGCCTCCAGCCCGTCACGGACTTGAACGGCCGCCCGATCGGCCAGCTTGCGCTCGGTGATGTCGATGGTGACGCCGATGATGCCGGCAACGGCCCCCCCGGCATCGTGGATAAGGCCTTTGTGGATGATCATGTGGCGCGCGCCGGCCGGCGTCGGCAGCACGGCCTCGTAGACCTGCCGACCGCCCTTGGCCAGCAGTTCGGCCTCGATGGCCTCGTACGGCCGGGCCTCGCCGTCCTCGAGGAAATCCCCGAGGGTACGGCCGACAAGCCGCGCGCGCGCAAGGCCGCTTAACGTCTCGAAGGTCTGGTTGCAGCCGGTGAAACGCCCTCCCGTATCCTTGAAAAAAACGGGCAGCGGCAAGGCCTCGAGCATGTTCCGGACCCGGGCGTGCTCGGCGCGCAGATGTTCCTCGGCCAACTTGCGCGCCGTGACGTCGCGCCCCACGGCCTGGTATTCGAGGAGCGCTCCCGCCTCGTCGAACATGGCCCGGTAGGTCCAGCGCTGCCAGCGCATGCGGCCGTCCGGACGCAGCACCCGGTGCTCGAAGCCGGTGGTCGGCCGGTCGGGGGAGAGGGCGGCCAGGCGCCCGGCCACCATGTCCGCATCCTCGTCCGGCATGGGCGACCGGAAATGCTCGGCCACGCAGGCTTCGGCCGTCTTGCCCCAGTAGCGGGCAAAGGCCGTGTTGACGAAGAGCAGCCGCCCGGCGGCGTCGATGCGGCAGATCAGTTCGGTGATGTGCTCGACGATGGAGCGGTAGCCGTTTTCGCCGGCCGCGCTTTCCGTCGGCGGCAAGGCGGAAAAATCGGCGCAGGCCCCTTCCAGGCACACCGGACTGCCGAGGGTATCGCGTAAGGCCCGCACATAGCATTTGATGCGCGCCATGCTGCCGTCATGATGATAGAAATGCGTTTCGAAAAAGACGGGATCGGTCTGCCCCAGGGCGCGCACGAGCAGTTCCCGGCGCTGGGGGATGTCCAGACGCACGAGGGGCTCGTCGGTGCGGGCCTGCCGCAGGAAATCGGCCACGTCGCGGCAGCCGAAAAGCCGGGCCAGGGTCGTATTGGCGGCCAGGGGACGGCCGGCCGTATCCAGGCGGAAAAGTCCCTGGGCGGCATTGTTGTAGAGATCCCGGTACCGCTCCGCCCGTTCGCGAAGCGCCGCGCCCTCGGCCTCGGACAGGCGTTCGGAGACGGCCTGGGCCACGTCGGTCCAGGTCAAAAGGCCGAGCAGATAGCCGGCGGCGTCGGTGACGGCCAGCCGGCCCGCACCGGCCCCATCCATGCCCGAAACGGCCTCGGGAAGCGGCAGTTGCGGCGAGATGGCCACCACCGGGGTGCGCATGACCGCCTCCACGCGGCAGTGGCCGATATCGCGCCCGTCGGCCAAAAGCGCCACGGCGTCGCGGGCCGTAAAAACGCCGCGCGGCCTGTCCGCCTCGGCCACCACCACGCCACCGACGCCGGTACGGATCATGCGGGCCAAAACGGCCGGCAACGTCTCGCCGATGACCGCCGTCACCACCGCCCTGGCCATGGCGCTGGCCACGGTGCGGCCGGCAAGCGTGTCGATGCCCCCGCACAGCCGGGCCACGTGAAACGGGGCCAAAATCCCGACAGCCCGCCCCTTGGCGTCCACCACCGCCAGCCGCCGCGACGGCGCGGCCAGCAAATGGCGCAGGGCAGCCGGCAGAAACTCGGCATCCGAAGAGACGGCCACGGGGTCCATGAGGTCGCGCACAGCCAGATGGGCGGCCGTGTCCGGGGACTGGTTGAGCACCCGGGACAGACCGCGCGTGGTGACCACGCCGAGCGGCCGGCCGCCGTCGAGAACCAGCGCTTCGCCGGCTCCGACGTCGAGCAGCCTGCGGGCGGCCTGACCGGCCGTGGTCCAGGGGCCGAGCGTTACGGGCGTTGCGGGAGGGAGATCACGCAGCGGCGTTTCACAGAGATTGGCCATGACAGGCTCCGGCCTTGCCGGCGGGCCACCGCGAAGGCCGCAAGGCGTATGCGGGAATAAGAAAAAACATACACGAAATACGAATTTATGTATAATACCCTAAACCATGGCCTTTCGGCCAGTACCAATTTCAGCCCTCCCCGGCCAGCCGGCGCAGCACCCGGGCCATCACCCCGTAATTGCGGTCGCGGTCATGCTTCTCGCGCACGTAGGCCTCGGCCGCCTCGCCCATGTCCCGGCGGCGCTGCCGGTCCGTGAGCAGATCACGCAACGCCCGGCGGTAGGCCGCGTCGTCGCCGGGGGGCGTGAGCAATCCCGTGCGGCCGTTCGCCACCACCTCGGGCACGCCGCCGTCGGCCAGGGCCACCACCGGCAGCCCGGCGGCCTGGGCCTCGAGATAGACCATGCCCAGGGACTCCCGAATGCCGGGAAAGGCGAAGATGTCCCCCGCGCCGAAAAGCGCCCCCATGTCCTCCCGGTCGACGCAGCCCAGAAACAGATGGCGGTCGGGCAGCTCGCGCCGGGCCAGGGCCATCAGCTTGTCCCGCATGACCCCGTCGCCGGCCACGACCAGGAAGAAAGGCGTCCCCTCCCGGGCCAGTTCGCCCAGGCGCAAGAACAGGTAGGTCAGGCTTTCGGTCTTCACGTCGTTGCGAAACATGGCCGCGGTGACGATGACCGGGGCGTCGCCCACATCCCACTCCTTGCGCAGTTCCCGCCGGGCCTCGGCGTCGAAGGCGAAGGCGTCGGGATGGATGCCGGGGCGCACATAGGCAAGCCTGTTTTTAGGCAGCAGCCGGGCCAGGTTGACGTAATCGAGCCGGCGGTTGGTGACCACCAGCCGGGCGGCCAGAAGGGCCCGGCGATTGAGCTCGTAGCCAAGGCGCGTCTTGAGCTTGCGCCGGGTCTTGGTGGAATAGACGCCCTGGAAGACGACGTAGGGGATGCCGAGTTCCCGGGCGACATACGGGCCGATGACGTCCGGCGACTTGTAGTAGGTGTGGAAGGTGAGCCAGGCCCTGACCCGGCCGAGGCTGGCCGCTTCCAGGGCGGCGCGGCGCGCGGCCAGGGTTCCCAGCCACAAAAGCGGTCGCGTGGAAAAGCAGCGGGTGCGAAACCGGCTCGGGGTCACGATCGTGATCCCTCCCGCTTCCAGGGCGGCGGCCAGTTCGCGGCCGATGGTCCGGTCGCCCGAGGGATCGGGATGATCCAGGGGCTTGAAGGGGGCGTACAGGGCGACGTTCACGCGGCCCCGTCCGGCGCGGCCCCGACTGACGGGACCCTGCCCCCGGCATGGCGGGCAAAGATGGCCGCCAGCCGTTCGATGTTGGCCGCGTTGTCGAAATCGCGGGCCACGGCCGCCCTGGCCGCGCCGGTCAGGCGCGCGCGAAGCGCCGCGTCGGTAAGCAAGCGCCGGATATTGGCCGCCAGGGCCGCCGGATCGTCGGGCGGGCAGGCCAGGGCCGTCTCGCCGTCTTTCGCCAGCTCCGGCAGGGCCGAGACGTTGGTGGCCGCAACCGGCACTCCCATGGCCATGGCCTCGACAATGACGTTGGGCACGCCGTCGCGGTCGCCGTTTGGCAGCACGCGGCAGCCCAGGGCAAAGACGTCGGCTTTCCGGTAGAGCGCCAGCACCGCCTCGTGGGGCATCGCCCCATGCCAGCGCACCCGGTCCCCGAGGCCAAGGTCTCGCGCCCGCGCCTGCAGGGCTTCCCGGTCCTCGCCCTCCCCCACGAGGTCGTAGGTGAAGTCCATCCCCTCCCCGGCCAGACGGCCCAGGGCGTCAAGAACCGTGTCCAGGCCTTTCTTGGCCGTCAGCCGGGCCACGGTCAGAATGCGGTACGGCGGAGCCGGCTCGGGGCGCTTGTCCGCGCCGTCAAAAAGGGACAGGTCGATACCGTGGTAGACGTCGTAGACCGGCGTGCCGTTTGGCGAGAGCCGGCGCAGGTAGGCGGCGTTGGCCCTGGTGCAGGTGACCACGAAGGCGGCCCGGCCGATTTTTTCGGCCAGCTTGCCCGGCTCCTGGGTCCAGACGTCCTTGGCGTGGCCGGTGAAGCTCACGGGCAGGCCGCTTATGAGCCCGGCATAGACCGCGACCGAGGTGGGCGAATGGGCGAAGTGGGCGTGCAGATGGGCGGGTTCGCCCGGCGTCAGGGCCCGGCGGCAGAGAAACCCGGCCTGGAGCAGGTGCTTGACCGTGGCCGAGCGGCGCGTGCGGGCCAGATGCCGGACCATGAGGCCAAGGGCGCGCAGGTAGCCGCGCGGCGCGACCAGGGCGGCCCGGAAATTCTCGTAGAGGAGCTCCCCGAGCGCCGGCCGGATGTATTCCGGCAGATAGACCACGTCGGCCTTGATGCGGTAGATCGAGGCATGACGCGCGGCCTCGCGCGGATCGCGCATGGAGACGATGCGCACCTTGAAGCCCTGGGCCTCGAGCAGCAAAATCTCGTTGGAAATAAACGTCTCGGACAGGCGCGGATAGCCCTTGAGCACCATGATAAGCCGCACCGCCTCGCTCCCCCCCGTCATCGCACCGCTCCCCCGCGATCAGGCGTCCGTCGCCCGCCGCCAGATAATTAAGTCCGCCAATCGTCCAAAATGGTTACCGTTTTCCCCGATACCCGAAAAAAAGACGCAACAGCCGCCGCACAACGGGCGAAAAAAGCCGGGCCTCGAGCCCGCGCCCGGCCGCCCGTTTGCTCGTCTCGGCCAGGGTCGGATAGGGGTGGACCGCGCCGGAAAGCCTGCCGAGCCCCACTTTTCCGGCCAGCGCCGCCACCCATTCGCCGGCAAGCTCCCCGGCGTCCGGTCCGACGATGCCGACGCCGAGGGGCCGCCCCTTGCCCCCGAGCACGATCTTGACCAGCCCCTGCGTTTCGCCCTCGGCCCTGGCCCGGTCGTTGCCGGAAAAAGGCTCGACGATCGTCGTGACCGCAAGGCCGGCCTTTCGCGCCCCGTCCTCGGTCGCGCCGACCACGGCCAGCTCCGGCTCGGTGTATACGCAGCGCGGCAAAAGCCGGTAGTCGGCCTTCTTGGGCAGCCGGAACACGGCGTTCGCCACCACCACCCCGCCCTCGTAGCCGGCGGCATGGGTGAAAAGGTGCTCCCCCGTGACGTCGCCGGCCCCGAAAATGTGCGGCCGGCTGGAGCGCAACCGGGCGTCGAGCACAAGGCCCTTTTTTGTATGGACAACCCCGGCCACGTCAAGTCCAAGCCCCTCGAGGTTCGGCGCACGGCCCATGGCGACGAGAATAGCAGTGGCCTCGATGGCCTCGCGCCGCCCTTCCCGTTCGATGGTGATGGTCTTCGGGCTACCCGGCGCCACGGACACGACCGTGGCGGAAAGGCGCAGGTCCACGCCCTCGGCGGCCAGACGCGCCTGGACCACCGCCGCCAGGTCCGCGTCCTCTCGGGTGAGTATCCGGGCGCTGCGCTGCACCAGCGTGACCCTGCTCCCCAGGCGCGAAAACGCCTGCCCCATCTCCACGGCGATCGGCCCGCCGCCGAGGATCACCAGATGCTCCGGCAGCCGCTCCAGCGAAAAAATCTCCCGGTTGGTGAGAAACCCGGCTTCCGCCAGTCCCGGGATATCCGGCACGGCGGCCCGCGATCCGGTGGCGACGACGATCCGGGCGGCACTGAGACGCCCGCCGTCGAGCCTAAGGACATGGTCGTCGGCAAACACGGCTTGCCCGAAGCGGACCTCGCCCCCGAGTTCGCGAAAACGCTCCGGCGAATCGTGTTGCTGGATCGCCGCGATCACGGCCTCGATGCGCCGGCGCACCCGGGCGAAATCCACCGGCGGCAAGGCGACATCGGGCAGGCCGAATTCCCCGGCCCGGGCCATCATCCGCCGGGCCCTGGCCGTGGCGATGAGCGTCTTGCTCGGCACGCAGCCAAAATGCAGGCAGTCGCCGCCAAGCCGTCCTTCGCGCTCGACCAAAAGAACCTTGACCCCAAGCCTTGCCGCGCCGGCCGCAACCGTCAGCCCCGCCGCGCCGCCGCCAAGGACCACCAGATCATAGTCGTATCGCACCGCCATGCCTGCCTCCGCCCGGCCGCCGCTTTTCGCGCGCGCCCCTGTCTTCGCCGCCCGATCCATGCTAGCCTGACCCTACCAAAGCCAAAGGCCGGGCCGCCCGCCCGGCAAAGGAAGCCGTCATGACGCGAACATACGACCTGCTCGTACTCGGCGCGGGACCGGCCTGCCACCCGGCGGCGCGGCGCTGCCGGGAAGCCGGCTGGTCCGTGGCCATCATCGAATCCGGACCGCTCGGCGGGGTCTGCCCGCATACCGGCTGCAACCCCAAAAAAGTGCTCATGGCCGCCGTCGAGGCCGTAACCGCCGCCCGCCATCTGGCCGGCAAGGGCCTTTCCGGCGAGCCCGCCGTCGACTGGAAGGCGCTCATGGCCTTCAAACGCGGCTTTGTAAGCCCTGTCGACGCCAGGATCGAAACGTCCTACGCCAAGGCCGGCATCGACATCATCCGGGGACGCGGCATCTTTACCGGCAAAAACACCATAGCAGTGGACGCAACGGAATACACGGGCAAAAAAATTCTCGTCGCCGTGGGCGCGCGGCCCCGCCGCTTCGACTTTCCCGGCAGCGAACGGCTCGACACCAGCGACGCGTTTCTCGACCTCGACGCCCTGCCCTATCGCCTGGCCTTTATCGGCGGCGGCTTCATCGCCTTCGAACTGGCCCACATCGCCAAAATATGCGGCGCGAAAGAAGTCGCCATCCTCACCCACGGCGACGCCTTCCTGCGCAACTTCGACCAGGACGCCGTCAGCCGTCTCGTAGACGCGACCCGCGCCCTGGGCATCGACGCGCGCTTAAACGCCCCGGTCTCCTCCATAACCCAAAGCCCCGAGGGCCTGCGCATCGAGATCCCGGGAGCCAGCCTCACCTGCGACAGGGCCATAAACGCCGCCGGCCGCCCCGCCGCCATCGACGACCTCGGCCTCGAAGCCGCCGGCATCACCCATAACAAACGCGGCATCACCGTCACCCCCTACCTCCAGACCGCCAACCCCGACATCTACGCCGCCGGCGACTGCCTGGACGCGCCCTACGCGCTGACGCCCACCGCCGACCTCGAAAGCAAGACCGCCGGGCACAACATGCTCACCGGCAATACCCTGCCCATCGACCGCCGCGGCACCCCGAGCGTGCTCTTCACCCAGCCGCCGCTGGGCATGGCCGGCCTGACCGAAGCCCAGTGCCGGGCTCGCGACATCCCCTACGAGAAAAAGGAATACGATCTGGCCGACGCCTTTCCCTGGAAACGCCTGGGCGAAACCGTCGGCTACTCCAAGATCCTCACCGCCCCGGACACCGGAGAGATCCTCGGCGCGCACATCCTCGGCCACGACGCCGAGGAAATCATCAACGCCATCGCCCTGGCCATGCGCAACAACCTGCCGGCCAAGGCCCTGGCCGACGCCATCTGGGCCTATCCCACCTGCAGCTATTATCTGCGCTACATGGTGTAGCTCAGGCTGGGGCGCGCCCCCCGGCCCCCCCAGCCACCAGACCAACCCGGTAAAGGGGGGTTCGGGGGACATCAAGCCCCCCGATGGAGGGGTGCAGGGGAGGCAAAGCCTCCCCTGCCTGCCCCCGGGGCTTGACGGGCCGGGGGAAGCCGGGGTAGGGATAACCAAACTACGGAGCAAACCCTGCCATGACTACGACGAATTCCCGCATGCTACCCAAGTCCTTCTGGACCAGCGCGGTCGTAGTAGGCGTCGTTATAGCGGCGCCTTAGCGGGGATTCTTTTACAGCAATTCGAAGCTTATCCAGCCCCCGCCGGCGCGCCGGCGGGGGCTTTTTGCGTTTTCCGCCGCGCGTCGTTGGGGCCCAAGGAGGCCCAAGATGATTGAGATGACCGGAGCGCGCATCATTGCGGAAAGTCTCGTGCGGCAAGGCATCACCGTGGTGTCGGGCATCCCGGGTGGGGCCAATCTGCCCATGTTCGACGCCATCGCCGAAACGCCGGTGCGCATCGTGCTGGCGCGCCACGAGCAGGGCGCGGGGTTCATTGCCCAGGGCATGGCCCGGGTGTCGGGCACGACCCAGGTGTGTCTGGCCACGTCGGGGCCGGGCGCGATGAACGTGCTGACCACCATTGCCGACGCCAAGGCCGATTCCGTGCCGCTGGTGTGTATCACGGGGCAGGTCTCGCGGGGGCTCATCGGCACGGACGCCTTTCAGGAAGTGGACGTGTACGGCCTGACCATTCCCATTGCCAAGCACAACATGCTGGTGCGCCGGGCAGCGGATCTGCCAAGGCTCATGGCCGACGCCTTCCACATCGCCGCCTCGGGCCGGCCCGGTCCGGTGGTGATCGACGTGCCCCGGGACGTGCAGACCGAGCTGGTCCGCTTCGAGGCCTGGCCCGAGGCCGGTCAGGCCGATGTCCAGGCCATGCCGCACACGGCCGATCTGGCCAAGGCGGCGGCGCTCATGGCGGCGAGCGAACGGCCGGTGCTCTACTGCGGCGGCGGCGCGGCCCGGTGCGAGGCGGGAGCCGCCGTGGCCGCCCTGGCCGAGGCGCTGGACGCGCCGGTGGTGACCACGCTGATGGCCCTTGGACTGCTCCCGGGCGGGCATCCGCGAAACGCGGGCATGATCGGCATGCACGGCCGGCCGGCCTCCAATCACCTGCTCACCGACTGCGACCTGCTCGTGGCCATTGGCGCGCGTTTCGACGACCGGGCCACGGGCGACGCCAAGCGGTTCTGTCCGGACGCGGCCGTGGTGCACATCGACATCGACCCGGCCGAACACCACAAGAACCGGCGCGCCCATGTCGCCCTGGCCGGGGACGCAACCAAGGTGCTCGACGCGCTGTTGCCCCTGGTGCCGGTGCGGACACGGCCGCGCTGGTCGGCGCACCGGGCGGTGCTGCGCGAGCTGCATCCCTTCTCCCTGCCGGCCCTTGGCGATCCCAAGAGTCCTTACGGCGTGCTGGCGACAGTGGCCGACATCCTCGGCCCCGAGGCCATCGTGACAACCGACGTGGGCCAGAACCAGATGCGCGCGGCCCAGGTCTGGCCGTGCTCGCGTCCGGGACGGTTTCTCACCTCGGGCGGGCTCGGCACCATGGGCTTCGGGCTGCCGTCAGCCATCGGCGCGGCCTTGGCCGAACCGGGCACGCCGGTTGTCTGCGTCACCGGCGACGGCGGGCTGCTCATGAATATCCAGGAGATGGCCACGCTGGTGGAGCTGGGGCTGCCGGTCAAAATCCTGCTCATGGACAACGGCGTGCTCGGGCTCGTGCGCCAACAGCAGGCCTTTTTCGTGGGAGGGCGCTACACGGCCTCGACCTTTGCCGCCCGGCCGAATTTCCCGGCCCTGGCCGCCGGATTCGGCATGGCGAGCCTGGACATGGAGCACTGCCGGGACGGTCGCGGCGCCCTGGCCGCCGCCCTGGCCGCCCCGGGACCGGCGCTCATCCGCGTCCCGGTCGATCCCGACGCCCACGTCTATCCCATGGTGCCGCCCGGCGCCGCCAACAGCGAAATGATTCTGGAGGAAAGCCATGCCGACGCCAATTGACGCGAAAAGCCCGGAAAGCGGCCGCGCCGTGCTGGAGCTGGCCGCCCATGATCCCATGGCCGCCGTGCGCCATGTGGCCGCCTGTCTGGCCAGACGGGCCTATCCCCTGCTGGGACTGGCCTGCCTGCCCCGGCCCGACGGAACGACGCGGCTGGTCGTGGCCGTGACCGACGATGGCCGCCTGTCCCGTCTGCTGACGGAACTGGCCGGATTGCCGGAGATTTGCGCGGCCCGCCTGGGCGATCCCGGCGCGCCGATCCTGTCCGCGCTGGCGGAGGACGCGACCATGGCCTGAGGACTTGCGGGGGCGGCACACCATACGGTATGCGGTTCGGGCGGATTATCCGCCCGGAGGTAGTTTTGTGAACGCCGGAGTTGTACCGTTTTTACCGGCCCAGCGCACGTCCGTTGAGGAACTCGGCCGCCAGGCCCAGCTCTTCGCCTCGAGCCCGGCGGCCGGCGTACTCAATCGCCTGCCGCTGGGGGTGGCCGTGTGCAACGCCACCCGCCAGATCATCTATTCGAATGAGAAGTTCCGGGAACTGGCCTCCCTGGATTGTCCCGACAAAAATGTCCTGGGCCAGCGCCTGGGCGAGGCCCTCTCCTGCCTGGGCGCGAACATCGAAATCGGCGGCTGCGGCACGAGCGAGACCTGCCGTGGCTGCGGCGTGGCCCGGTCGATGGCCAAGCTGCTGGCCGGGGCCACGGAGGTCCAGGGCGAATGCTCCCTGGCCCGGCATGGGGGCAAGCGCCTGGAGACCCTGGACTTCCGGCTCTGGGCTTGGGGGATGCCCTACGACGGGGAAGTGTTCCACGCCATCATCCTGACCGATACGCGGGCCGAAAAACGCTTGTCGCTCATCGAGCGCATCTTCTACCACGACATCCTGAACATTGTCTCCGGCATGCAGGGCATCTGCGAGATCATGCGCGAAGAGGAGGAAGGCGCCCGCAATGCCGAGCTGGATCTGCTCATTTTCGCCACCGAGCGTATCAACGACCTCATCGTGTCCCAGCGGGAATTCACCCAGGCCGAGCATGGGGACTATGAAGTCACGGTGAGCAAGCTCGGGACGCGGACCCTGCTTGGCGACATCGTCGCCTTCATGCGGCGGGAAAGCTCGGCCCGGGGCAAGACCCTCGTCGTGGCCAAGGAAAGCGCCGACGCCTTTTTCGCCACGGACCGCAGGCTCCTCTCCCGTATCCTGGTCAACATGCAGAAAAACGCCCTGGAGGCGTCCGGCCAGGGTGACACCATCACGGTCGGCTGCGCCCTGGACGACGGGCACGTGCGCTTCTGGGTGCACAACCCCGGGGTCGTGCCCGAGGAAGCCCGGGCGCAGATTTTCCGCCGCGCCTTTTCCACCAAAGGAGCCGGCCGGGGACTGGGCACCTACGGCATGAAGCTTTTCGCGGAAAAATACCTCGGCGGCGAGGTCGGCTTCGCCAGCGACGCCACCGCCGGCACCACCTTTTTCGTGCGTCTGCCGCTTGATATCTGAGGGGTAATGGGGGGATGCCTCAGGCGGCCAGGGGGAAACTTTTTGAAAAAAGTTTCCCCCTGGACCCTCTTCAAAAACTTCCATTAGCTTTGAATGCGGCGATCGCATGGATCGAACCGCCTACAGCCCCTTGAAAGTTTTTCGGGAGGGTGGGGGGCCGGG